>JAAZCN010000238.1 GCA_012513245.1 Synergistaceae bacterium
AGAATGAAAAAACTCAAGAAAACCATTATTTTCAAGTCGTTCCGGTGCTATATAAAGCAGTTTTATTTTGCCGCTCCTCACAAGACGAAATATGGAGACAACTTCGTCCCATGCCATGGAACTGTTGATCGAAGCGGCCTGTACACCGTTTTGACGAAGCGCGTCGACCTGATCTTTCATAAGAGAAATCAGCGGCGATATAATTATAGAAACTCCTTTGCTTAAAACAGCAGGGATCTGGTAGCAGAGGGATTTACCTGCACCTGTAGGCATGATCACCAGAGCATCTTTGCCGTTCAGGATGTTGTCAATGATCTCCTCCTGCCCGTGTCGGAAAGAGGTATAACCGAAAATATTTTTAAGCATATCAATGGGTTGTGGCAAACCAAACATTCCTTTGCAATCATTTGAGCTATGAGTATAGCATTCAAAAGCTAACGACGTTCCGGACATGACAAAAATGGAAATTACTTCCGCTCCTACCGCAAATTCAGATGGCGGGCTAAAAGTAGAGACAAATTTAGCTCTTATTTATAATTATGAAGTAGCAAAAATTTCTTTGACCTTATGGTAGAACCTTGCTTCACTTGCACGGATCTCACGAATACGCTCCAGCAGCTCATCAAAGTAATCTGCGCCGAATTCTTTAGGATTCTTTAGACGTTCATCGTTCATTACGAATCCTTTTTTCATGTATTCAGTAAGCACATTTGATGCCCAGCGTCGGAAATGAACACCGATATTATTTCTGATTCGATACCCAACAGCCAGTATCATGTTGAGGTTATAATGTTTGACCTCACGTTCGACGTAGCGCAAACCCTCTCTTTGAACTTGTAAGAAATCCTTACATGTTGAAGTCTCGTCAATTTCTCCGTCGGCAAAAATATTTTTCATGTGAAGCGTTATATTTTGCGGAGTTGTCTGAAAAAGCTCTGCTATGTTCCGCTGTGACATCCAAATAGTTTCATCTTTAAAATAGACATCGATTTTAGTGTCGCCTTTTTCAGTTTGGCATATAAGGATCTTGCCGATATTTTCAAGTTTGTTTTCACCGTCCATAGTTCCAACTCCTTCAGATATTTATCTACCTGCAAGTCAAGCTGTGCAAACCGTGTAACATGCCGTGTTAAACTGCCAGTTAAATTCATTCTGGCGTGAACTGCGGCAGGGGACCGGAGACTAAATCCTGTACACCTTATCTCCCATGACATTTCTTATATTTTAAACCGCTTCCACAGGGACATGGATCGTTTCTTCCCACCTTTGGAAGTGATTGTGTGTTAAAGGGTTCTTTAGAGAGCAGTTTTAACCCGGGACGTTTGAATTGCTCACTAATTTGCACCGGACTAAATCCGTTATTTTCGTAAATTCTTGTGTTATTGATTGCATTTACAAGCAATCCAGTAAAACGATCCACGTCATCGATATCATTAAAGATATAGTCTGAGTTGATAAAATATCTCAGGCACTCCCCTAAATCATACCCATTATGTACCATCTCACGTAGATCCATAAGGTCCCCATCCACTCCGTGCAGACCTTCTCCCCTCAAGGTAAGACAATTTTTCAGAATATAGGTTTTCAGGTCAGAATAGGGTTTTTCAGGTTCAAAGTAATACCCCGTCTCATATCGTAAAAATTCTTCTTTTTCTGGTAGATATCGGGGTTTCCTTTTCTGATCTGCTCGTATCGATGTCACTACCTCCTCATACTCATCAAAATCAGGCTGAAATGCAGGCCCTGAAATCATTCCTTCGAATATAGAGTATTCCACGTCATTTGTTTTTGTGAACCTCTGCAGTGCCAACGTGGTTTCGTTGGAATCTGTTTTTATCTCTTCGTAATGGTTGAAGACATCGACAAATTCGTCAACACTAAGTACACCATATAAAAAGACTGATGCAGTAGCGTACTTAGATAACAGCTCCTTACGCTCTTTCTTTATCCTTATTGTCGCTTTTCCGGTATGCCCCTGGATTATCTTCATAAGAGTTTTTTTGCTATCCCTATAAGATGGTCAGATCGATCCGCCAGAAAAAGGGGTATGTTGAGCATATCTCCGTTTAATTTCAGATTCTTAAGAGACAAACGGACGCGGAGTTGTACTTTTTCTCCGTCTTTTTCTTTGTATTGCCTTAGACTCCTGCTCTCTACATTATCCTCGGATTTAACTTCCACTGGGATAATATCGTTTTCCCTTTGAATGATAAAATCCACTTCATTGCGTGGGCGATCTGTTGCCCAATAGCGAGGGATCGCTTCAAACTGATTTTTAAATGACTGAAGAACATAGTTTTCACTAAGAGCTCCCTTGAACTCAGCAAAGAGACGATTTCCTTCAGTAAATGCTTTAGGAGATAAAAGAGCCAGACGGCGCAGCAACCCCACATCTAGCATGTAGAGCTTGAAAGCAGAAAGATCATCGTATGCCATTAGCGGGTCAGGGTCAATTTATATCACACAAATCCAAGCATAAATGTGATTTATATCACACTTTTACATGAATTTGTGTGAAACCTGAGACAGTAAGGTTTTATGGCCTTGTGGTTCTACAAAACATTTTAAGATTCAAGGTCGATCCTTATCATTCTGCGCAGGTGCACTTAACGTTTCCGGTGATTATCTCTTTCCAGTCACCGATCACATCATGAGTCCAGCAGTCGTCGGCTCCTGCAGATTCCCGCATCGTAAGGGCAAAGATGTAACTGAGCTCCTCAACTGTTGCTCTCTTATTTTAAAAATATAACGTATACATAGACACAGGTCAATACTTTCCCCTTGACATCTCATGCATTGAACCATTATACTTTTGTGAAAGTGAATTCACTTTCATTAAGGGGCGCTGTTTATGGCAAGAAGCAGAGTAAGTTCAACAGTGAGACAGAAACAGATCCTTGATATCACATTGGAAATAATCGCTGAAAAAGGGCTCGGAGGGGTCAACCTCTCTGAGATAGCGCAGCGAGTCGGGATCGTTCCTTCTGCTCTTTACCGACATTTCGAGAATAAAGAGGCTCTTATCGACG
>JAAZCN010000239.1 GCA_012513245.1 Synergistaceae bacterium
AGGTTCCACTGTCGGATTCACAAACATGAAGGGGATAGTGCTTCTTATTTTGTCTGCCTTGTCTTTCTCCGGTTACAGCATTGTTGCGAGAAAACTGACAAGGAATTTCTCTGTGACAGAAATGAGCTGTATTATGATAATCATCAGCTTTTTATGCTTCAATGCAATGTCTGTAACAAATCACCTTTTAAAGGGCACTCTGAGCAGTTTTTTTGCACCATTGAAAGACTACAGGTTTATTATTTCAGCACTGTACCTGGGCGTGCTCTCTTCACTGGTCACATCTTTATTGACCAACTACATCCTCTCCAGGATCGAGGCGTCCAAGATGTGTGTCTTTACAAACTTAAGCACAGTTATATCAATAACGGCAGGCGTCGTCTTCCTGAATGAAAAAATATATTATTACCATATAATTGGCTCTATATGCATCATATTAGGAGTGATAGGCACCAACTGCCTTGGGAATAGAAATAAAAACTACTGCTGCAAGGACTGAATCACCTGACTCTATTTTCTCCAATATAATTTCTGCTGCATCATTGCTGCACACTATCTTACCTTACAATATACTCATATCTTCTACATTAGATTAGCTTTGCCTTGACAAATAATTCACAGAAGGGTATTTTATCAGGCATTGAAACTGCGATATCACTTTTCAGGGGGATGTATCATGGACACTTTTATGACTGATTTGCTAACTTCATTCGCCGTTGTCATAAACGGCATACCACAGGGACTTCTTGCGCTAAGCTTCGGATTCGCCGCCTTCCCGACAAGCATTGCCTTCCTCATCGGAGCTGCCGGATCACTGGCGTTCAATTCAGTGGCCACAATTTCTTTTCAGGCAGAAACGATTACCCTGGCCGGAAGAATGGGTCGGAATATCAAAGAAAGACTGAGCATTGTTTTCTGGGGAGCTCTCTTTTTATTCGTTCCCTCAGTACTGGGTCTGAATGAGACCATAGTTGCCTTTATCGGCCCGACGATCGTAAATTCTATGATGGCAGGCGTAGGTATTATGCTTGCGTATGTAGCTATGGAGCTATTCAGCTCAGAGAAGATATCGGGAACGATTTCTATGATAACTGGTATAGCAGTATGGTTTATGACCCTTGACCTAGCAAAGACGATCATCATCTCTGTACTTGTTTCCACGATCGTCTACAACATACTGATGAAAATGGGAAAGGTCGAACCTCATAGTCTTGTAATGGACAAGAACAGAGAAAGGTTCACGTTCGGCAACATTGAATGGAAGATATGGGAAAACCCCATGCTTATCGTTCACGCTCTTGCCCTTGCATGTCTCAACATAGGAGCAAACATAAGCTTTGGAAAGATCACCGGCAGCATTGCAGGTGTGGATTCAAATATTGACCACCTTGCAATATACTCATCCCTTGCAGACATGGGTTCTTCCTTCTTCGGAGGCGGCCCTGTCGAAGCAATAATATCCGGAACTGCAACAGCGCCGAATCCACTGAGATCTTCAGTGATCATGATGCTCATCATGGCAGCCATACTGCTTTTCAAACTGCTTCCGACAATCGGCAAATATGTCCACAGTGCTTCGATAGCAGGATTCCTCTTCGTTCTTGGAACATTTGTGACCTTTGCTTCCAACATACAGGGAGCAATAGCTACAGTGCCCGCGGCCAACGGACCGTTTGGATTTTCTCCCTGGGGCATGGTCATCGGTGCTACAGTACTTGTTTCAGCCAAATGGAACCCATTCTTTGGACTTCTCGCGGGAGTCCTGATCAAAATGATATTCTCACTTTAGGAGAGAGCTATGAACGAACATTACGAACTAAATATCTGTGGTCTTAGAAGAAGCCTGAAAAAAGTTCAGGTAGCCCCAAACCTTGTAATAGCTTCATTTGTGATGCTGGGTGATACACAAATGATAGAAAAATGCGCTGATGCACTTATCGAAAAGATGAAGGTGATAAGCGGGATAGATATGCTTGTATG
>JAAZCN010000003.1 GCA_012513245.1 Synergistaceae bacterium
AAGATATGTATATCACACATACGAGGGAGGAGACCAGACTCAGGATCTTATCGACGGATGGGTAGGCGTGAGATGGAAAATTGGTGTTTTTGATTTTAGTTCCAGTTACTTCAGGAGATGGGCAGATGGCACATCACCGCTTGCCTGGGACAGATACGCTGATAACGAAAACTTTTATCAGTCCGTATCTTTTCCTCTGCCTTTCGGAGCGTCCTGGGAAAAATGGACTTTCTCTGTAACCGCATCATATGACAACATCTCAGAGGAAATAGCCTCCATGTATTATTCTGTGAACTACAACAAACACTGCATAACCTGGCAACTTTGGATAAGTGACAACAAGGCCGGTGACGAGATAAAAGGTGGGTTGTTTTTCTTCATAAACGCCTATCCCGATCAAAAAATAGGCATACAGTCACAGACGAATACAGAGGCCACCAAAAAGAGCTTCTGATCTGAGGATCGCCAAAAAATGTTTGTTTCTAAGTTACGTGACCATCTATGATCGTTTAAAAAGGACATGATGTAAATGAAGATAGTTATTGCATATGGCGGGACAAGTCCCGAACGTGAAGTATCATTAAATTCCGGTAGAGCAGTTTATGAGGCACTGTCACAGAAAGGTCACTCAGTTGTATTGGAAGATGTTCTCTCACCTAAAGAATTCGTTGAGAAATGGCATACTTTCAATGCAGATGGTGTGTTCATAGCGCTTCACGGAGACTGGGGAGAAGACGGGCGTTTCCAGACATGTCTTGATGCCTTTGGCATCCCGTACACGGGATCAGGCCCTGAAGCATGTATGTTTGCAATGGATAAGACGGTGGCAAAACTGCTTTTCTCTATTAATGATCTCCCAATGCCCGAAGGAGGCATCGTTCAAAAGGGAGAATCAATAGGTCTCCGTGAAAAAGAGATGCTTGAGAGGTATGGAGCATTGATAGTCAAGCCCAACAGCGGAGGCAGCACGGTTGGTGTCACTCTGGCAAAAACAGCAGAGGAACTGAGAGAAGGCATAGACAATTGCTGGAAAGCGTATGAAAACGAAGATAAAGCTCTTGTGGAACAGTATATCCCCGGCAGCGAAATAACAGTCCCGGTATGGGAAAACGAGAACGGAGACGTCATATCCCTTCCTGCAATAGATATACGCCCACGGGGCGGTTTTTATGACTACAAAAATAAATATACAAGCGGCTGTACAGAATATATATGTCCCGCGGATTTTTCGAATGAAACATCCCGGAAGATAGGTGATCTCGCAGTTCTTGCCCATAAAAGTCTGGGATGCAGATCTTACAGCAGGGTAGACTTCAGAGTCACAGAAGGAGAACCATACTTACTGGAAGTCAATACCGCGCCTGGGATGACATCTACAAGTCTCGTGCCAAAATCTGCAAAAGCTTATGGTTTAGAATTCGGAGAATTTTTAGAAAGCCTGATAGAAGTATCTTTCAGTATAAAGAGAAGATTTTAAAAAACATAGGTATCTGACGTTCAGCTTTTAGCTAAATATCAAATAGTTGCTACATAAATACAAAAATAAAAAAATCAGGCTTTATTTAAGCCTGATTTTCATTATTTTTAAATGTCTCATCCCACGTGGAGTTCGGACCGCAACCTCGGCATTCACCTTTTTACCCGTTATAGCCATCCCTACCGGACTGGCTGCAGATATTCTGTTTTCTTTTATGTCAGCTTCTTCAGTACCTACAAGGGTATAGATGAGGGTTTTTTTGAGATCCAGATCCTTGAGTGTAACCGTTGTCCCGAGGCTTACTGAGCTTGTGTCAATATCCTCTATGTCAACGATCTTGGCTTTTCCCAGTTGGTAATCAAGCCAAAGGACTCTGTTTTCAAGTTTTTCCTGTTCTTCCTTGGCGGCGTGATATTCCGCGTTCTCACTAAGGTCGCCAAATCCTCTTGCTTCTTCAAGTTTGGCGGCGATATCGGCTCTTCCGTCTCCCCGCAGTGCTATAAGCTCTGCTTTGAGTTTGTCGTATCCTTCGCGCGTCATAACTACCTTATCGTCGTATGCCTTTGTTGCTGCCATGTGATCAAACACCACCTACTCGAAATACTTCTGTGCGCAAAGCATCTTACCAGAAAGAGTAATAAATATCAATTAGTATTGTACGAAATGTTGTTGTATTGTTGTATCTTGTTGTATCTTGTGTTATTACAGAAAACAGGTGAAAATACATTAGCGTACAATTAATGAAAAATTAATGAAAAAGGCTTGACAATAATTCTAAGTAGATGTATAAACGCTAACGCACAACCTTATTTTTTTACAGCGATGATAGGGATAGTAAGGGACAATAAGCATCACAGAGACGGGATCCCGGATTTACCGGAGCTGGAAGATTTCGGTTGCTTTTGTCTTTGAAGACCACCCTTGAGCAGTTGTCGAAGCTGGCATATAAACAGATAAGACATCAGGGTGCGCCCTGTACAGCGCAAATGAGGGCAAGTCTTTTTTAGACTTGGCCGAAATGGAGTGGAACCGCGGAATATACCGCCTCCTGTCGTAGTGCAGGGGCGGTATTTATTATTTTAAGGAGGAATTGAGATGGGAGTTATCCAGAGATACGCAAGCCTTCTTCCCGTAACAGACAAAACGCCGCCTATAACATTGGGCGAGGGAAACACACCATTAGTACACCTTGAAAATATCAGCAAAGAACTTGAGATCGATCTTTGGGGAAAGCTTGAGGGCTGTAATCCCTCAGGTTCATTCAAAGACAGGGGAATGGTCATGGCGGTAGCCAAGGCACTGGAATCCGGAGCAAAAGCCCTTGTCTGTGCTTCGACAGGCAATACTTCAGCCTCAGCCGCAGCTTACGCAGCAGCAGTACAGATACCATGCTACGTGCTTCTGCCGGCAGGTAAGGTCGCACTTGGAAAACTGGCGCAGGCTCTTATGTATGGGGCAGAAGTCATAGCAGTAAAAGGCAATTTTGACCGGGCACTTGAAATGGCGAGAGAAGCAGCGGAAGAAAAAGGCTTCGCCATCGTCAACTCAGTAAACCCCTACCGTCTTTGGGGCCAGAGGAGCGGTGCCTGGGAGGTCTGTGAGGATCTCGGAACGGCTCCGGACTGGCATGCTATACCTGTAGGCAACGCCGGAAATATAAGTGCCTATTGGGCAGGTTACAGGCAGTACGAAGAAATCGGGAAAATCAAAGAGCTGCCTAAAATGATGGGTTTCCAGGCAGCCGGAGCCGCACCTCTTGTAACAGGGGAACCATGTCCCGAGCCTGAGACGATCGCTACCGCTATACGTATTGGCAACCCTGTAAGTGCACACCTGGCCAAAGAAGCAGTAAAGGAATCAAACGGAGAATTCAACTCTGTTACAGATGAAGAGATCCTTTCTGCCCAGTATTTGCTTTCATCAAAAGGCGGGATATTTGCAGAGCCCGCATCATGCGCACCACTGGCAGGACTTGTAAAACTTAAGAAACTTGGCAGGCTCCCAAAGGGTATCAAGGTTGTAATGGTGCTTACCGGCAACGGCCTGAAAGATCCTGATACAGCCATGTCACAGGTCGGAAGACCAAAAGAAATAGGAGATACACTTAATGAACTTCTGGAGGTGATGAAAGGTTGAACCCGCTGATAACACTGAGAGTCCCGGCCACCAGCGCCAATCTGGGCTCCGGTTTTGACACTATAGGCATGGCGGTCTCCCTTTACAACATATTTAAGGTAATGGAGCTTCTGCCGGAAAAACAATACAACATAGAGGCACACGGAGAGGGAGCAAAGGAGCTCTCAGATACAGCTGCGAATCTTGTGATCAGGGCTTACGAAGAGACCTGTGAAAGATGGGAAGTCAAAGGTCCCGGATTTTCCCTTTGGTGCCATAATATTATTCCTCTCTGCCGCGGACTTGGAAGTTCAGCCGGAGCAGTAGTTGCGGGTGTTTTGATAGCAAAATACCTGACAGGACATGAAGCCGACGAAGCTGAACTGCTTCAAATAATGACTCAGATCGAAGGTCACCCTGATAATGTTGCCCCCTGTTTCCTGGGAGGTATGGTCGTCAGCTGCTGGGACGGAGAAAATTTGAGGTATGTCAGCCTTCCTGCTCTTCCTCCCGAAGTGCTTTGTGTAGTCGCAGTTCCGGACGAAAGAGTAAAAACGTCTGATGCAAGAAAAGCACTTCCCAAGCAGGTTCCTTTTGAAGACGCAGTGTTCAATCTGGGAAGAGCTGCCTTGCTTACTGCAGCCTGGGCAACAGGCAAATGGGATTACCTTAAATGGGGTATGGATGACAGGCTCCACCAGCAATACAGGAGTAAACTGTTCAGCGGTGGAGAAGTTATTTTCTCCAGAGTCCGTGAACTGCCTGAATGCTTAAGTGTCGCAATAAGCGGTTCAGGACCTTCTGTTATAGCCTTTGTCAACGGACCGACGCAAAGGGTCGCTGAGACAATGTGCAAGACATTTACGGAGCATGGTGTAAGATCTCAGTTCTTTGTTCTCGACAGCAGCGCTCAAGGCCCTCAGGTCACTGTTGACATGGGGCTGAAAGATGCGATCGAGATATTTTGGAGGAATAATTGATGGATCATGCATCTCTTCCTCTCACAGTTTTAAAATTTGGAGGCACGTCCGTTGCAGGCCCCGAAAGAATGAGACATGTCGCTCAGATAGTAAAGAAAGTTCGCGACAGCGGCTACAGGGTTGCAGTTGTGGTTTCAGCCATGGGCAACATGACAGATGACCTTCTGGCCCTTGCCAAAGATGTAGCGAACACCGACAACGGACGGGAAATGGACCAGTTGCTTGCGACCGGTGAACAACAAAGTGTCGCGCTCCTTGCTTTGGCCATACATAAATTTGGTATTCCGGCTCAGTCATTCACTGCTCTGCAGGCTGGGATAAAGGCCAAAGGGTTTCCCATGGAGGGAAGGATATACGGTATAGAGCCCAAAAATATTGAAAAAGTATTGAACGAGGGAATCGTTGCGGTAATAACGGGATTTCAGGCCATTACAGATGACGGTGACGTAATAACTCTGGGGAGAGGTGGATCAGACCTCTCTGCAGTTGCGTTGGCCGGGGCAATGGGTGCTGAATCCTGTCAGCTTCTTAAAGATGTTAATGGCATAATGACCGGGGATCCCCGTGTAGTAAATAATCCCATGAAGATTGAGCGGATAGGCTTTGAAGAATGTATGGAGATGGCAGTACAGGGAGCGAACGTTCTTCAGGCCCGCAGCGTTGAAATGGCGGCTCGCTATGAGATCCCTCTCTATGTGGGTTCCAGTTTTACTGAAGAGGAGGGTACTTGGGTGATGAGTAATCCGGTGACAGAAGGTCTTGTAATAAAGGCAGTTGTACATGATTCACAGATCGCAAAAGTTGTTTTGCTTGGAGTTCCTGACATTCCCGGTGTTGCGGCACGTCTTTTCAGCAGCCTGGCCGGAAAAGGTGTAGGTGCTGAAATGATAATCCAGAACAACATGAGGGGCGGAGTAAACGACATAGGTTTTCTCGTCAAAAAAATAAATCTTGAGACAGCGATCCAGGTCTCACGCGAAATATGCAGGGAGATCGAAGCTCAGGGAGTCTCTTTTGATACAGAAATAGCAAGAGTGACAATAGTAGGCGCCGGTATTGCGAACCACCCGGAAATACCTTCAAAGATGTTCACCGTGCTTGCAGAAGAGGGTATAAACATTGAAATGATAGCTTCGACTGCTCTCGCTCTGACCTGTATTGTTGGTTCAAACAGGGTGGAAGACGCAGTAAGGGCGCTCCATGAACATTTTATTGAGGAGGCCTCTTTTTAATGGACAGGATGAGATCTGTCGCTGTCCTGGGGGCAACAGGGCTTGTAGGCAGAGAGATGATCAAGACTCTCGAACAGAGGAATTACCCTGTCTCAAAACTGAGACCTCTCGCATCGCCCCGGTCTGCAGGAAGCAGGATCGTTTTCAGGGGAGAAGAAATAACTGTCGAAGCAGTCTCTGAAGAGTCTTTTAAAAATATCGACATTGCCCTGTTTTCAGCAGGAGGATCTACATCCGGAAAGTGGGCTCCTGTTGCGGTCGATTCCGGTGCAGTTGTTATCGACAACAGCTCGGCCTGGCGGATGGTCCCCGGTGTCCCGCTGGTCGTTCCTGAGGTCAATCCGGAGGATGCTGCCAAGCACAAAGGGATCATAGCAAACCCGAACTGTTCGACCATACAGGCCGTAGTGGCTCTTTGGCCCCTCCATAAAGAGGCCGGGCTAAGGTATGTAAATATATGCACATATCAGTCTGTTGCTGGAACAGGAATAAAAGCCGTCGAGACGCTTGAAAATGAAGCAGCGGCAGTTCTCGCCGGAAAAGAGATGCCAACCGGCAGCGTCTATCCCCACCAGATAGCATTCAACCTTCTGCCTCACATTGGTGCGTTCGATGATGACGGTATCTCTGAAGAAGAATGGAAAATGGTAAATGAATCGCGCAAGATAATGCATCTTCCCGAACTAAAGGTAAGCGGTATCACAGTTCGCGTGCCCATATTTCGCTGCCACGGAGAGAGCATAACTGCCCAGTTTGAAAAGGAACTCACTCCGGAAAAAGCAAGAGAGATCTTTCGTAACGCTGCCGGCGTGGTAGTGATGGACGATCCTAAAAATGCGGTCTACCCCATGCCGATAACAGGAGCCGGAAATGACGCGGTCTACGTAGGCAGGATAAGAAAAGACACAGGATTGGATAATGCACTATCAATGTGGGTCGTATCTGATAATCTCCGCAAAGGTGCTGCTCTTAACACCGTACAGATAGCAGAGCTTCTTTAGCTAATATTAGCAGTAACATATAGACATAAAAACAGAGAGGTCCTTCTTTTCAAAAAAAGTAAGGGGCCTCTCTTTGATATTTAACTAACCACAGGGTCATCCATTTGGAAGCAGTCGATACAGATCTCCTTGCCATTTTTTACCCGAAGCCATGGTTCCGCGGTAAGCTCGCCGCACAGAGAGCATTTTTGAGATCTGTATATGTTGGCTTTAGGAGGAAGATCAAAAGGAACCTCTTTCACTTCAAAAATCTCGTCACCCGGAGCATTGAGCATGAAGTCTCTTTTTTCTTCGAGAGTACTGAAATTCCGATCCTTCAGGTTGAGACGAAAACTTTTTCCGGTCTGTCTGTTGAAAAACGAAAATGCCTGTTTACCTCTCATCCGGAAAATAAGATTGCCCTTGCCTGCACTGCATCCGAGGATAGATTGTATTGCGTCCACACTGCATGAATCATTTTCAGCGACACAGACTATCTCCTCATCCTGCGATGATCTCTCAGTTCCTAAAAGTTCCATAGCGTAATGAGCTGCTGATACTCCCAGCAGAAGCCCTCCGCATGTATGACCATGGAACAGAGAGGCCTTTTCAAGCATTGATTTTTTATCCATTAGGATCAACTCCTTTTATTCAGGGCGTGTATCATTATGATAGCATCTTGTCCGCAGAAGTAGTAATATTAAGAAATAAGGTAAGATGTGCCGGATAAGACCTGCAAAGAAAATAAGAGACAAATAGCTGAGGAGTGCTGATATTGGTAAACGATATTTTTGAAAGATCGCTTGATATGCATAAAAAACTTAAAGGAAAGTTGAACATTGAATGCCGTACCCCGATCGATACCATGGAAGACCTTGCGCTGGTATACACGCCGGGAGTTGCGGAGCCATGCAGAAAGATAGAAAGCGATCCTGAGTCAATTTGGGATCTGACGATAAAAAATAACTTGGTAGCGGTGATAACAGACGGAACAGCTGTGCTTGGACTGGGTGACATTGGCCCTGCGGCTTCCATGCCTGTAATGGAAGGCAAGAGCTGTCTTTTTAAAAGATTTGCAGGGATCGATTCGATACCTCTCGCCGTTAGTACAAAAGATGTGGATGATTTTGTCGATACTGTCTCAAAGATCGCAGTTTCGTTCGGCGGTATAAACCTTGAAGATATCTCTGCCCCAAGATGTTTTGAGATAGAAAGAAAGTTGCAGGAGAAGCTTGATATTCCGGTATTTCATGACGACCAGCACGGAACAGCTGTAATTGCTCTGGCGGCGTATAGAAACGCTCTAAAACTTACAGGCCGCACCATTGTAGGAGCACGACTTGTTATCAACGGAGCGGGAGCAGCGGGAAGCTCTATAGCAAGATATTTTCTCTCTGCCGGTGCAAAGGATATAATAGTGTGCGACGTACACGGAGCTCTTTGTGCAGGGTATACAGAAGGCATGACAAGTTCTCAGAAGGAACTTGCTGGGATAACCAATCCAACAGGAAGAAAAGGTTCTCTGGCAGATGTGATAGAGAGCGCAGACGCATTTCTTGGAGTTTCAAGGTCGGGACTGCTGACTCATGATATGGTCAGAAAAATGGCAAAGGATCCGGTAATATTTGCAATGGCAAATCCTACTCCGGAAATATTCCCTGAAGAGGCACTGGCAGCAGGAGCCGCTGTTGTTGCAACCGGAAGGAGCGATTTTCCTAACCAGGTCAACAACTGCCTGGGTTTCCCCGGTATATTCAGAGGAGCGCTGGACGTAAGGGCGAGAAGGATCAACGAAGAGATGAAACTTGCCGCATCACTGGCTTTGGCAGAACTTGTAAGCGATAAAGAACTGTCAAAAAATTATATTATCCCATCCGCTCTTGATCCAAGAGTCGTACCAGCCGTTGCGAAAGCTGTTGCCAAAGCCGCCATAAGCACGGGAGTTGCAAGAATAAAGTTAAACGGAGGTGGCAAATGTGTTTGTAAAATTTGATACAGCACAGGAACTGCTGAAGAAATATGGAAGCCCCCTCTACGTTTACAGTGAAAGCATACTGAGACAAAGATGCCGTGACCTGCTTGAAGCCTTTCGCGGAAGGATAAAGCCGAGGTTTTCCGCGAAGGCCAACACTAACCTCTCTTTATTGAAGATCATTCACGAAGAGGGGCTGGGTGCCGATGCAATGTCACCGGGAGAGATCTTTGTGCTGCAAAAAGCGGGTTTTGCTCCGGAAGAGATATTTTACATAGGAAATAATGTCTCATGTGAGGAAATGAGTTATTGCCTCGACAGAGGGATACTTGTAAGCGTCGATTCACTCTCCCAGCTTGAGCAGTTTGGTCAGATAAATCCCGGGGGAAGAGTTGCCGTAAGATTTAACCCCGGCATGGGAGCAGGACATTGCGAAAAAGTCATAACAGCAGGACATAAGACCAAATTTGGAGTCCAGTCAGAATTCTACCCGGAAGTAAAAAAAATCCTAGAAAAATATGACCTTCAGCTTGCAGGGATAAACCAGCACATAGGGTCTCTCTTTCTTGAGGCTGAACCTTATGTCAAAGCTGCAAAATCACTTCTTGACATGATAGCGGAAAATTTCTCCGGGCTTGAGTTTATAGATTTTGGAGGAGGCTTCGGTGTCCCCTACAAGCCGGGAGAAAAAAGACTAGACCTCGACGAACTATCTGAGAAACTCTTTCAGGCGATAGATCTTTTCCTTGATAAATACGACAATAAAGATGTCCATTTTAAATGCGAGCCCGGAAGGTATATCTCAGCGGAGTGCGGCCTGCTTCTGGGTACGGTCCATGCTGTAAAAAAGAATTACGGGAAATATTATGTTGGTACCGACATTGGTTTTAATGTAATGATGAGACACGTGCTCTATGAATCCTACCATGAAATTGAAGTCCTCTCGGATAAAGAAACGGTCAACGACATAAGAGAGGCAACAATAGTGGGAAATATCTGTGAGAGCGGGGATATCCTGGCTTCAGACAGGAATATCTGTCCTATTTCGGAGGGTGACATAATTGCTGTGAAGAATGCAGGGGCTTACGGCTATTCAATGGCCTCAAACTATAATTGCAGACTCCGTCCGGCAGAAGTTCTAATTTTCGAGGACGGATCCGTCAAGCTCATAAGGAAGGCTGACACAATGGAAAGCCTGATGGCAAACTTTTAGCATTATTTATTATGCAGTGCCATGTTTAGGAGGGTACCGGATGTACTCGGATGAAAAAATATTTAATAAAATGGTGGAGAGACGACGCGATTTCCACAGATATCCTGAGACCGGCTGGGCTGAATTCAGGACAACATCGATAATAGCAGAGACTCTCATCAATGCCGGAATGGACATCCGGTTTGCCGTAGATTTTGTAGAGATGGAGCATGTCCTTGGCCGCAATACTGATATCAAAGCTCAGATAAGAAGGGCTGTAAGTCAGGGGGCCTCTCCTGAGATCATAGAAAAGATGAAGGGGCTGACCGGCCTTGTAGCAGAAATAGAAACCGGCAGACCCGGGCCTGTAACGGCAATAAGGTTTGATATTGATTGCGTAGATACCACTGAAACAGAAGATCCTTCCCATCTCCCTCTCCTCTTAGGCTTTAATTCTGTCAATGCCAACAGCATGCACGCCTGTGGTCACGATGGCCATACCGCAGTGGGAATGACACTTGCAGAGCAACTTTTTTCAGAGAGGTCTTTGCTAAAAGGCAAGTTGCGTCTTATCTTTCAGCCAGCAGAAGAAGGGGCCAGGGGAGGGTATGCGTTTGTAAAGTCAGGAATAGTAGATGATGTTGATTATTTTCTGACCTTTCATCTTGGGCTTGGCAACCCTACCGGAACGGTTTTTGGAGGAACAGACGGATTCCTCTACTCTACAAAGATAGACGCAGATTATAAGGGTGTGGGTGCCCATGCCGGAGCAGAACCGCAAAAAGGTAAAAACGCCCTTCTGGCGGCTGCCTCTGCAGCACTGAGCATCCATGGAGTAGCTCCCTCTTCTGATGGGCTTACTCGCACAAACGTAGGCGTGCTGAATGCCGGAGAAGGAAGAAACGTTGTCCCCCCGAATGCACACATGAAGATCGAGACAAGGGGCGCCACAGAAGATGCGGCAAAATACATATACCTTTCAGTCATGAGAATACTCAGTGGTGCTGCTGATATGTATGATGTTAAACTTACAACACAAAAATGCGGAGAAGCAGTAAGCGCAAGCAGCGACAGGGACCTTGCAAAAACAGTCACGGATGCTGCCGCTTCCGTAAGCGAAGTGGACAGGACAGAGTTGATACAGCCAATGGCAGGAAGCGATGATGCCTGCTGGATGATGAAAAAAGTTCAGGACAACGGCGGAAAAGCAACATATATCGGAATAGGCGCCGACACAAAAGCCGGACACCACAATGACCATTTTGATTTTGACGAAAAAGCCATGGGCATCGCCTTCGGCGTGCTTTATAAGACGATTTTTATGTTAAACGGCCTGTCCCCGGTTTAAACCGGGGACAGCGGCATGTTGCCCGCCGCGGGA
>JAAZCN010000240.1 GCA_012513245.1 Synergistaceae bacterium
GCACCTACCTGTTGGACAAGCCTGTTGGAGGACGCAGAGATAAGCAATTTCAGATGGCACGATCTCAGACACACATTTGACGCCACGCTGGCAAACAACAACGTGCCTCTGCCTACCCTTCAGGCGCTTATGGGGCACGCGAACATCAGGACCACGTCACTGTACCTTCACGCTACCGATGAACAGAAAAAATCGGCAGTAGACCTGCTTGAGCGGGCTTACGCCTAAAATAAGAAGGAGGAGATCAATATGTCGTCAAAAGGAAAAAAGTTTGGAACCTTAACGGAAGAGTGGGTTAGAGTAAAAACTGAAACAGTTATAAACGTAAAACAAAGAGATACTCTTTACAAGTGGCTAATAAATTATATTTTGCCGGAACTTGGGAACAAACCCTATAACGTCTATAACTATAAGGCTATGCAAAATATCTTAGAAAAGCTTAAGTCAACGCCCGAAACGGCGAAAAGAGTAAGAGGAATTTGTGCCGAGATCTATATGTTCGGTTCAAAATATGACCCGATATGCAGCGCTATCAGCAGGGATGTACGAAATATGGAGGTAGTGGTCGAGGATCAGGATAAAAAGAGAAAATTCCTTGCGTCCTCAGCTGATATTGATCTGATTCGCAGGATTTACATGACGGCAAAAGAGAGCGATAAAAGCCAGAGGAATATGTGCGCACTTCAGCTGCTCATGCTCACCTGCGCAAGGCCAAAAAACGTACGTTTTGCCAAGTGGAAAGAGTTCCGTCTGGAGAGAAAGGTATGGCTGACCCCTTCGAAAAGAACTGATAAAGAGGCTGATCACGTTATTCATCTCTCCCGTCAGGCATTAGACCTCCTGGACAGGATAAAAAAACTTAGCCTGGAACCAGAAGACTCTCCTTACCTCTTCCCTGCCGGAGATAATAATGTATTGCCTGATACTGCTTTCGCAAGCGCGATGAAGAAGATGGATGTCGGAAGCGATACCCAGACAGCATTCGGCATGCGTTATTCGGCTGAAACCATCATGAAGAATGAATATGAATATGGGGCAAAAGACGGCAAGGAACTGCATATCCTGATCCAGACCTTTATGGATGCCGTTGATGCTGAAGGAAAGCCCCAGTACCCGCCCGAGATTTTTATGAAGCAAAGGGGGGATCTTGCCCAGTGGTGGGCAGATAAACTGGAGGGAATAATATAATCGGGCAGTTTATAACTCTTTAAAGGAAGCTATCAAGGGGATTTAAGTATATAAACATAAAGCAGCAGGAGTCTCTGGCTTAAGGGAGTCTCCTGCTGCTTTGTATAAAATCTCAAGTGTTTTGTTTAAAAATATTAAAAAATCTATAATCCTGATGAAGGAATATCTTTATAAGTTATGCTGCGTCACTAGGAATTCCCAAGCTAAAAGGCGGCATATTGAGAATATAACAATTATCAGTGGTGTAAATTTAGACTTGAAATTATAGACAAGCTTAAATTCAGGAAATTAACTGTGTTATCTTTTCTGTGCTGAGCCAATATTACCTCTCTGTGTAGTTTTGAAGAACTGATCAGACAATTTATCACGGTTATTTTGGCTGGAGCGCAGAACAAGAACGACATAACCGTTGTATGTTACGATTATGTGCCATAATGAACATCTTATTATAAGAAGATTAACCTTTACTAAAAACACGTGCAAAGCTGGTTGCAATAAGGATTATTATAATACACGATTACAACTCGAACCCACGAGGGAATATTAGTTGAAGGAGAATCGTTACATGAGAACAGGAAGGGGCTCCCCTGCCTGCTTAAGATTTATGTGATATCATCCATCAGCTATCCCCTTCAACGTTCTTCGATATCCAAGTATATTGCTGGCATTTAAATTTTTTAAAGCGTAATATATATCCTATGGATACGGAGAAGGAGTGATGACTCTGTTCACACTTTACACTACGGCATTCTTAGTAATAGTGATTCTTTTCATTTTAGGTCTGTTATTTAGTACTGAGACACCTGAAAACCAAGACTATACTCTTGAAGAAAGCAAGGAATTAACTTCATCAGGTATGACGGGTGTCACTGAATATGTTGATGATCCGATAAAATCTATAACTGGAGAGAAAAAACGTTCTGATTCTGATTATGTTAAAAAAACTGTAGGGGCATTTGATAGGTTATTTTCTAAATGCCTTACGTCACAGGAGATATTTAAAAAATACACTCTTTCTGTTGTTCCTCAAGAAGTATTGAAATCAACCAATGTTGAATTTTTGCGTTTCTATCTCCAACATTATTCGAGATTTAAGAATTTCAGTTGGACTAGAGAACAAGTACGTAATTCACTTTCTGAGCAGATAAAGGTTGATGGTAATAAACTCAAGATGAGTTCTGATAAACCTCGTTACCAAAATCCATGTACAACTCTGATAACTATACCTCCAGACAAAGTAAGTGAACCTGAGAACATAGACACCTTCGCAACATTCAATATTGCAGAAGACGAAGAAGTTAATGGAACGGAGCATACACCTCAGAAAATATTTTTTCGATCTTATGCCCATAAAAAGTATCTGAGTAAGAATCACCACGAACGTTTTAAAAAAATGCGGGCAGTTAAAGATCTTCAAAACAGGGAACTTTCCGTTGGTGGGATTAGCCTTTCTAGAATTGACGATGCAAGTTTGTTTGTTGCTCAAGCAAAATACATGCAAACTTTTGAGGATGACTATACAGGTCATGCAGATTTTCAATGTTACTATCCGACCTATATGAAAATGGATGAAGAACAGCTTCGCACATACTTTACTTGGCGAGCCAAAGTGAGAAACGGACATGTTGAGGCAACAGACATTTCATATATATTTGTATATATCTACGAATTGCTGAATCTGATCGGTGTAGCATCTGCAGAAGAAGGGATGCGTCAGTTACTCGCGTTTTGGTCAAGCTATCGTGGTTACAATGATAAAATAGATCGCTATCTTGAAAGATGGATAAAAGATTTCTATGTACACTATAGACTCAGCTGCTTATATAAAAACATATTAGAGCAATTTCCTGATGGAATATTAGACAAAACTTCCGTACAAGAAGAAGTATACCGGCACAATTATAAAAATAAGGACACTTATCTGAACCTATTGTCTTCGCATAAATATCTGAAGAGTAATTTCTATGAAAGTGAATACGGATACACACTTATTGAATGTATTCCGTACGTTTTAGATCGTGTTGATTCTTATCTTGATGAACAAGGCATTTCATTCCCAACTCTCTTGCTGGGCAGCGTAGTAACAAAAGATTGGTGGTCTCCTTTTAATGACGCTGTTGTTGATGTTAAAAATCCATCCGATACTGGTTATTCTGTGAAAATAAACTCTGTCGAAGAATATTCCTTTGCAGATGGCAGATGGCGGACAAAACATCTTCAAACACACTATCATAATAAATTGCTTGGATATATTATAAAAACTACAGAAGCGGAATTGCGGGAATTAACAGGATATAAAAGGAAACTACAGCCCAGCATCGGTTCCATCACTTATGATGATATACAGAATAAGCAAGTATTAAGGATTATCAATCATACTGAGTTTACGGATATCATCCGTAGTGTCGTTAAGGCCCACTTTGCCAATAGTGGTATCCGTCCGCAGGTTTTTAAAATAATTACGCAAGATGTTGAAATACCAATAAAGCCTGTAGAAGAAGTCAAAGTTGATTCTAATAAACTGGAAGCGATTCGTTCTGCTGCTACTGAGACTCAGGATCGCTTGCTGATTGATGGTAATGAAAAAGAGCAGATTCAAGCCGAAACAGAAGTTGCAATTATTGAAGAAATGCATACTATCTCTGCTTCTACTGAGACTGTACAATCAGAAGTCGTTTCACATGACGTAGAAAAAAGCACGCTCTCAAAACCGCAACACAGTTGTATCTCCATTATTATCAGTGGTCAAAACGTCAATTCCAGAATTGCAGAATTATCAATGGCGTATGGGACATTGCCAGAAGTGTTGATTGAAGGCATTAATGATTTGCTATTTGAAGTCATCGGAGATAATGTCATTGATTTTTCTGCAGATGTTCCTTCTATCTATGATGACTATCTGGATGATATTAAGAAACTAATTGAGGAGGACTGAATATGGCGTTTACATTACCGCCCAAACGCATTGCAACTACCGTCATGAATTCTCTCAAGGGCGGTGTCGTGCCAAGAGATGGGCTTGAATATATCGCGGTTGGCCGTAAAAAAGAAATTGACGCAATATTACATGATGTAGAAATTATTGAAGATGGCGGAGCAGCATTTCGTTTTGTTGTTGGAAAATATGGCAGCGGCAAAAGCTTTTTGCTGCAAATCATTCGAAATTATGTAATGAAGCGCGGATTCGTCGTTGTCGATGCTGACCTTTCTCCTGAACGTCGATTAATAGGAGCAAACGGCAAAGGACTTGCAACATACAAAGAGCTTGTCCGTAATATGTCAACAAAGACACGTCCGGATGGTGGAGCTTTATCGTTAATTCTTGAAAAATGGATTTCCAACATTCAAACACAACTTATGAGTACTGGCCTTTATGATATTGGGAGCGCGGAGCTCACTCGTGCAGTTACAACAAAAATTTACGAAGTAATCAATGAAATTCAAGAGATGGTTCACGGGTTTGATTTTGCCAAGGTCATTTCATTGTACTGGGAAGCATATCGAGAAGGTAATGATGATAAAAAGTCCAAAGTGTTAAAGTGGTTTCGAGGAGAATATACAACAAAAACAGAAGCGAGGCAAGAAATTGGCATTAATATTATTATAACGGATGAAGACTGGTATGAGTATATAAAGATTCTGGCCTCCTTTATTGCCAGAGCTGGCTACAAAGGAATGTACATTCTTGTTGATGAACTGGTCAACCTTTACAACCTTCCATCATCAGTAAGTCGACAAAACAATTATGAGAAAATGCTCACCATGTATAACGATACCATGCAGGGGAAGGCTCATCATATTGGTATTATCATGAGCGGCACACCACAATGCATTGAGGATATGCGAAAAGGTGTGTTTAGCTATGAGGCACTCCGCTCCAGACTAGAAACTGGACGATTTTCTACAGAAACTACAACAGATATGCTGGCTCCCATTCTCCGACTACAGCCGCTATCCTATGAAGAGATGACGGTACTAATAGAGAAACTGACATTGATCCACGCGGGTCTCTATAACTATAAGTCTTCGATAACAACGGATGATCTTGTGTCTTTTCTAAAGGTTGAATATAGTCGTATTGGAACAGGCACAAATATCACACCCAGAGAGATTATACGCGATTTTATTGAAGTGCTGAATATCTTAGTGCAAAATCCTTCTGTGACGATTCAATCGATCATAGGCGACGAAACGTTTTCGTTTGCAAAAGATGAAACAAACAAGGAAGAAATAGATACAGAGTTTAAAGAGTTTGAATTATGATTCAAACCGCTTATGAGCGACTTGCTCCTTTCAATCAAGAACACATATATCGGCATAAATGGACTGAAATGAGGAGGGTCCAGGTGGCCGCGTGTGAAGTTATCTTCGACACAGAGGCGAATTTGTTGCTGTCTTCCGGGACTGCATCCGGAAAAACTGAAGCCGCTTTTCTTCCTGCCTTAACAGAGATATATAATAACCCAAGTTCGTCAGTAGCTATTCTGTATATAAGCCCATTAAAGGCACTAATTAATGATCAATTTATTCGTCTTAATGAATTATGCGAAGATGCTCATATACCAGTGACTAAATGGCATGGCGATGTCAATCAAAACTTAAAAAACAAGCTGATTCAAAATCCTTCAGGGATCTTGCAAATAACCCCTGAATCGTTAGAAGCTATGTTGATGCGCCAATCTACAACGATAATAAGCCTTTTTTCTGATCTCCGATTTGTTATTATTGATGAAGTCCATCATTTTATGAGCAATAGCAGGGGGTGCCAGCTCCTTTGCATCCTGGAACGAATCCAACGTCTAACTAATACTATTCCGCGTCGCATTGGCCTATCGGCTACTCTTGGGGAATACTCAACCGCTGAAAAATGGTTAAACAGCGGTACTGCGCGTAAATGCATTACCCCTGAGCTCTCTGTGCGTGGGCAAAAAATCGGTCTTTCGGTCAGATATCATCTTTTACCGCCCAATTCCAAAAACGAAGAAGACAATCAAAGAAATGAACGCCCGTATTATTCGGACTTGTTTGAATTGACAAAAGGAAAGCGCTGTATTGTTTTTTCAAATTCAAAAGCAGAGGTCGAAGATAATATCGCCACGTTGAAACGAATTGCCAAAGAACAGAAGTATCCGGACATCTACCATGTCCACCATGGGAGCATATCTGCCACTCTGCGCGAAGATACCGAAAGGATTATGAAGGAAGGAGAACAAAATGTTGTAACCGGCGCTACGTTGACGCTTGAGCTAGGGATTGACCTCGGTGCAATGGAGAGAATCGTTCAGACGGGAGCCCAGTTTTCTGTGTCAAGTTTTGTGCAGCGGCTTGGTAGAAGTGGGCGTCGTGACGGACAATCTGAAATGGCGTTTCTATTTCGTGAATATAGGGATGATAAAGGAAAAGAGTTTTTCAATGAAATTAACTGGTCATTTATTAGAACAATCGCAATTATTCAGCTTTATTTGGAAGAACATTGGATCGAGCCCATTGACCAGAATACACTACCATATGGCCTTGTTTACCATCAAACGATGAGTTATCTGTTTTCCTCTGGCGCAACAAGTCCAGCGGTTTTAGCGCAAAACATACTCAAACTATCGCCCTTTCACAACGTCTCTCAAAACGACTACAAGGAAATTCTGCGCTATTTGATTGCAAAGCATCAATTGGAGCGAATGGAAAACGGCGATATATTGATCGGGCTGGAGGGCGAAAAACTTACGAATCACTTTGACTTCTATGCAGTGTTTGAATCATCCATTGAGTTTACGGTAAAATATGGGGCCCAAAAAATTGGATCAGTCAGCACCGCTTTTCCCGTCGGTTTTCGCTTTGCACTGGCTGGTCTAACATGGCAGGTTATTGAAGTAGACCATGAGAGGCAAAACATTTACGTTGAACCAGTAAAAGGCATTTCACGAAATCAATGGTGTGGTCTGTTCCCGGTACTTTTAAACACAAAAATCATGAAAAAAATGCAGGAGGTTTTGATCTCTGATAAACAATATAGCTATTTAAGTAAAACGGCTACTGAACGGCTCCACGATTTTCGAGTGATAGCGAGGAAAGCTGGAGTGCTGGAGCATCTTGCCGTAAATACAGCGCCAGATCAAATAGCGCTATTCCCATGGATAGGGACAAAAGCGCTTATTGCATTATCATACGTTCTTCAGCAGAAAGGATATCAGAACCGCATCGATAGCGAGGTTATGCTTGAAGTTTTTGGTTGCTACGATGCAAACAAACTTATAAATGTACTTCTTGCACTCAAAGATGAAGCTCTTGATAAGAACACCTTTTCTGTCCCTGATGATGTGCGACCACTTATGCAGGGTAAATTTAATAGGCATATTCCTCCGGAAATTCTACGTAAAGAGTACATTGCAGACTATATTGATGTAGAGGATATGAAAGCTTCTTTATGACATGAACATGACCGTGGAAGGACCAGAGGGATCAGACTTACACAATTGACAGAATATCCACCAACTCCAGAAATACCTCTGTTGATAACAGGAGACCGGCAAAGCTTGCAAAAAGCTTCAGCTAGGTAAGACATACATAATTCATAAATCGATAATTCCCCGGATATCTTCAACTTTTTTCCCAGTTGATCTTCGATTTTCATAGCCGCTTCAAATCTTATGCTTGGCTGGGTAACACCAGAATCCGACGGAAGGGAAAAATCCTTTAGCTCCTTCAGCTTAGCCCCGCTGACTATACAACATCTTTTGAAGAAGACAAAAAAGCATCAGAAACTTCGGTCAATAACTTGGAAATGCTATCGTCTGTATTCCTGAGATCAATAAAAAACACATTGACCTGAACGTTATCGTGGGAGGTGTATCTGATATCTGTTTTACTTACATCTTCTGTGTAAGGATATACTAAAATAATGCTATCAGCCTCATATTTTTTAGAATATGCATACATCTGGTACATGTCAGATTGTGAAATACCTCTGTTTCGATAATTGTCTGAAAGGATTTTCCATTTAGTGTCCAGAACAACTGTATGCCCACCGAATTCCAATACAATGTCGGGA
>JAAZCN010000241.1 GCA_012513245.1 Synergistaceae bacterium
GTATTTCAGCGTTCAGTTCTTCGGGAGTCCACTGAATGTCGTTGGCATCGGCAAGTGCCTCGAGGACTAGAGCCCTTTTTACTACTACCTTGGCAGCTTCGTCAAGTTCTTTTTCAAATCCCTCTTTATCCATGCCGCTCTTTTCAAAGAACTCATCCATTTCCATGCCCGAGTCTTTCTTGATCCTCTGCGCCTGATCAGCTTTCATCGCCTGTTTTTGTCTTTCTACAAGGGTTCCGGGAAGCTCGACCTCTGAAAGGCTGCAAAGTTTATCTACAGCGGAATCCTTAAGGCTGTCCTGACTGTGCTGTTCGGCAGCAATTTTAAGCTGTGACATTACCTCTTCTTTGAATTCATCAGTCGTCTTATGTTTCGACTTGGTTATCTCGATAACTGTTTCATCTGTCAGTTCGGGAGTGACTTTTTTCATAATTCCCAGTATCTCTATATCGTAACGCATTTTTTTACCCGCAAGTTCTTTGTTCTGGGGGTCATCTTCCACAGAAAACTCAACTGCAGCAGTATCACCGGGTTTTTTGCCGATGATCGATTCGATGACTTCAGGCCTCATGTTTTCCTGACTCAGATCTATCTCTGTTTTCTGGTCGTTTTCCACCGGGCTTGCGTTGCCGTCCGGATCGATCACAGAAGAGGTATATTTTACTGATACAAAATCATCCTTTGTGATCTCTCTTTCCTCGTATGTAGGGACTATCTCACTCTGAGCCTGGAGAAGGCGAATGATGTTTTCGTCTCTCATTTCTTCTGTCGGGGTATATACAGTTTTATCAGCTTCGATAGTTTCTATTTCAGGAAGTGTCACTTCGGGAGTGACTTCAAAAGTTACCTGTAGTATGAAAGGTTCGTTTTCCTTAAGATCGCAGGGCTCAAGTTTAGGTTCTGCTATAAGGCTGAGTTCATATTCTTCGATCATTTTATCTATGGCTTCGGGCACCATCTTTTCGAGTGCTTCGGCACAAATGCCTTTCATGCCGAAATAGAGCTCGATCGTCTTGCGAGGGACGTGCCCTTTACGGAATCCTTTGATATTTGTCTTCTTAGAAAGATCTTTAACTGTTACCTCTATTGCCTTATTGACCTGTTCAGCGTCGAACTCGGCCTTTACAACGATAATATTTTTTTCTTGCGAAACCACTTCTGTTTTCAATTCATACTACCCCTTTCAGTTTGCCTTTTGCTGACAATAACCGTAATATTTTATCACAAAGACATAGATGGCACAACCGAATTAGAGTTCTGGTCAGTGTACCTTCAGAGCCTTTAGATGTGTAACACCTCCACATGTTTTACATGTGAAGGTGTTATGAGCGTCCGGTCAATTCTCTACGTTTTTCCGGAAGCTTTATCTGTAAACTTTTACCCTCTCTTCAAGAGGTACAACTTCTTTATCTTCAGGTTTATCAACGGGTTTACCAAAGGGCATCTGTGCGAGCAACTTCCATTTTTCCGGAATGTTCCATTCTTTTTTTACAGCGTTGTCAATTACCGGGTTGTAATGCTGCAGCGATGCTCCGAGACCCTCTGCAGAAAGCGCTGTCCATATTACGAACTGGTGCATTCCTGCTGA
>JAAZCN010000036.1 GCA_012513245.1 Synergistaceae bacterium
GCTTATGGCTATCTTTTCGATGTCAAGTGCGGAAGCGGCGCTTTCATGAACGACATAAAAAAGGCCGGAGAGCTTGCTCAAAAACTTGTCGAAATATCCCAGAAACTGGGAAAGGAATGTGTCTCGATCATAACAGATATGGAACAGCCGCTTGGTGAATGGATCGGAAATTCCGCCGAGGTCTATGAAGCGATAGAGGTCCTCTCCGGCAGAGGGCCTTCCGATACCCGTGAACTCTGCGTAACTCTCGGGGCTTACATGCTAAAAATGTCCGGTAAAGCGAAGACAGCCGAGGAGGGTTTAAAGTTATCAGCAAAAGCCCTTGATGATGGATCGGCTCTTAATAAATTTGAAGAACTCATCACTGCGCAAAAAGGTGACAGTTCAGTGATAAGAGAACCTGAAAGGGTCCTCCCTAAGGCATATTCAACTTACGAGATCAGTTCAGACAGGGATGGATGTCTCTCTAAACTTGACGCCCTCCTTATTGGAGAGGGACTCAGAGCACTGGGAGGGGGAAGACTGACTCAGGAGGATATTATCGATCCATCCGTAGCTATACAGCTGCTGCGCAAGATCGGAGACGATGTTTTTAAAGGTGATGTTCTGTTAAGGATCTACTATAATAAAGAGAAGCAGCTTGATGAATCCCTGCGTTATGTCGAAAAATGTTGGGAAGTAAGCGACAACGCTGAGAAAAGAAAACTTATAATTGACATGATCTATTAATTGGAAGTTGAAATTAATGGGTATATCTGCTAATCTACGAAAGTCCACATGGAGGCGAGTTTCAGCTGGTGCTGGGCCCGGACTTCAAATCCGGTGGGGGTCGGTAACGCCGGTCCCGGTGTGTTCGATTCGCACACGCCTCCGCCATGTATACTATTATGCCCTGCACTCGGTGCGGGGCTTTTTGTGTTATTATGAATTCTCGTAAAGGTGGGATATTATGTTTATAACCTTTGAGGGAATAGACGGCTCAGGAAAGTCGACGCAGGCATCTTTATTCTGGAAATGGCTAGTCGAGGATAAAAAACGTGATGCTCTCCTTACCAGAGAACCGGGAGGATGGCCCGGCGGTGATGTGCTGCGCAAGATCGTGGTCAGCGGAAAACTGAAACACGAGTGGAGCGAAGCTTACCTCTTCATGCTCGACAGGGCTGAGCACATAGCTGCGGTCATACAGCCTGCCATAGACTCAGGCAGGGACGTAGTATGCGAAAGATATCACGATTCGACCCTTGCCTATCAGATATGGGGCAGGGGGCTGCCTTTAGAAATATTTGATGAACTTGCCAGGCTTTCAGAATTTCCTGTCCCAGATCTTACGATCCTCTTCGACATCTCACCCGTGATAGCTTTGAAGAGGGTAAAATCAAGAGGAACTCCGGATTCGTTCGAGAAAGAAGGAGAATCCTTCATGACAAAAATTAGGGATGGATATCTTGCCCTGTCAAAACGTGACCCTAAAAGGTGGCTCATTGTCGAATGCTCTGAAAAGAGCAGCGAAGAGATCTTTGAACAGATGACAAGGTCTCTGATGTCAAGGGGGCTTTTCTGTGATAAATGACACTCTATCTGTCCTTGAGGCATCACATGGATGGAAAGACATAATTTCTGCGGTCAGCATGAAAAGATGCCCACAGTCAGTGGCTGTTGCTTTGCCTGAGATAATGCAGGAGATGTTTGTGGAGAATTATGGAAAGCTAATACTTGGTGACAGCCCGGTTTGGAAGGACGGCACTCACCCGGATCTGATCCATGCCGGCAAACACCTTGTTCCGCCTTCTATTGATGAATGCAGGACGCTCCAGGGAGAACTGGCTCTGCATCCCCTCGTCTCCAAGAGAAGAATGGCAGTTATTTGGTGTGCAGACAAACTCTCGCTGGAAGCTTCAAACAGTCTTCTTAAACTAACGGAGGAACCTCCTATACATGGTTGCATCCTGTTTGTTTCCGAGGAAGACAAGCTTATCCCTACGATAAAAAGCCGGGTATGGTCAATTCGTATCGAATTGCCCGGAGAAATAGTTCAGGCAAAGCCGCACCCTGTTTCCACAGAAGAATGGGCAGAGTGGATCGCCTCAGGCAAAAAAAGTAATACTGATATATTATATCTTGAGATAGGAAGCTGGATAATGGATCTTACAGAAAAAGGAAAATTTAGAGAGGCAGCAGACCTTGATTCTCTTGTAAGGCTTATGAGATCGAAAAGGCTTTCTGTGCCTATGATACAGGATCTGACCTATATGGTCATCAAGGAGGGTGTTCCCTGTGAACAAATATTTAGCAATTTTCGGTAAGCCAAGATACCTTGGTATTTTAGAATACAGTGCTGAAGAACCTATCGCGAAAGGTGAGACAGTAGTTATCGAATCACACAGGGGAGAGGAACTGGCTGTGATCGCCGGGCTGATAACCCCTGAACAGGAGGCCGGATATAAGCTTCTAAGAAACGCTTCAGAACATGGCGATTCTGCATCCAAGTCAGCAGAACCTCTTGTCACAGATCTCACATTCATTGCCTTTACATCAGAAGATGACATTGAGACCGGCAATCTTTACAGGGAAGAAGAAAAGGGTATATTGAAAAGTGCGATAGAGTTGCTCAAACCGCACGACCTTGAAATGAAACTCATAGATGTCGAATTCTTGCCACACAGGAGAAAACTGTTCTTTTATTTCTCCTCCGAACAAAGGGTCGATTTCAGGGCTTATGTGAGAGACCTCGCAAGAGAGTTCAAAACAAGGATAGAACTTAGACAAATAGGGGTACGTGACGAAGCCAAGATAATTAAGGGTATCGGACCTTGCGGTCAGCCCTGCTGCTGCAGTTACTGGCTTAATCAGTTTGCCCCTATCTGCATAAAAATGGTCAAAGAACAAAACCTTGCACTTAACCCTGCGAAGATCTCAGGGATCTGCGGTAGATTGATGTGCTGCATGTGTTATGAACACAACGTTTACAGGGAACTATGGGATAAACTTCCAAATCCCGGTACAAAGATCAAGACCCCTAACGGAAACGTAGTCGTATCAGGAGTAGAGATCCAGACAAATAGTGTCCGATGCTATGTTCCGTCAAGAGGAGAGGTAAAGATCCCGATAGAACAGTTCGATGAATTCAAAGAGACTGTTATTTCGGGCAAAGACTGGATAATTGCAGACGAAACAGATGATACGGTTCCGGTCAAGTCAAGCATGAAACTTCCTGACAGCTATGACAGCACCGATACAAAGGTTCGCCGGGAAAAAGATGACAACAGAAAAGAGAATAGAAAAGAAAGAGAAGATAAAGACCCGATCCCTTCAGCTGATGTCAAACCGTACAAAAAGAAGAGGAGACCGCGAAAACTTCCTGCAGGACCTAAAGATCAGGTAAAAGAAGCCCAAAATAAAGAGAGTCTCAGAAAACCGGCGGGCTCTCCGGTAAAAGAAAAAGAGGGCGAAAAAGCAGAAACTGCAAAACAGAAACCACGACGACCGAGACGGAGAAAGTCGGGAGCAAAAAAAACTGAAAAACCCGCCGCTGAGGAATAGGAGGCAAGCAATTTGGATCTTTTTAAAAACCTCGCTCATAAGCTCAAAAATACCGGAAATAAATGGACACAGGGTATATCCAACCTCTTTTCAGACGAACCTATATCAGATGAATTTTGGGAAGAGCTGGAAGAATTACTTATCCTTGGAGATGTTGGGATAGATCTCACAGAAACTTTGATCAATAGACTCAAACAAAGAGCAATAGACGGTAGGATCTCAAAGACCTCCGAGCTTAGGGAAGTTTTTTCAAACTTATTGATCGATCAGCTGCAGGAAGTAAAAGGAATGGGAGAACCGCTGGACGTAAGCAGTAAACCTGCGGTAATCCTCATGATAGGCGTTAACGGAAGCGGCAAAACAACGACTGCGGGAAAACTGGCAGCGCAGTACAAAAAAGAGGGAAAAAAGGTCCTTCTTGCAGCAGCGGATACGTTTAGGGCAGCTGCTATAGAACAGCTCAAAGCTTGGGGCGAAAGGACCGATGTCCGTGTTATAGCCCAAAGTCAGGACAGCGATCCGGCTGCTGTTGTCTTTGATGCGATAATGGCAGCAAAGGCAGGTAATTATGATGTTGTGATCGCAGATACTGCCGGTAGACTCCACACAAAGTCCAACCTAATGGAAGAGCTTGCCAAGATATACAGAATAGTTAAACGTGAGATACCTGAAGGACCTGCAGAAGCATTGATCGTCCTCGACGCTGTAACGGGGCAGAATGGTTTTATACAGGCTGAAACCTTCAGTAAGGTCATGCCGGTCACCGGAGTTGTCCTTACAAAATTTGACAATACCTCAAAGGGTGGAATAGTGCTCGCAATTTCAGAGAAACTTAAGATGCCTATAAGGTATGTTGGTTTGGGCGAGGGAGTTGACGACCTTCAGCTTTTTGATCCGAAGACATTCATAGAGACACTTCTTGACATATAAAACCATGAATGATCAGGGAAGAAACGAAAATGAAAGTAAAAAGAGACACCCGGGAGATCCCCTTGTAAAAAAGATAGTGGCGCTCTTGGTGCCGAGGAAAAACGCGGAGATATTCGATGTCGCCAGTAAGCTCCTATACGAGGTATGGGGAGAACCTGAACGGATCAGCCACTTTATTCCGTTCACATGGACTAATTATTATGAAGACATATCCCCTGAACTCGACAGGTGTTTCTTTTCATATCCCGGCCTTTACAACATGTCCGAACTTCCCGACTGGAAAATACTCACATGTCGTCTTGAAAAGGCGACCGGAACAACACGAAGAATAAACCTTGACCCTGGCACCATTGATGGAGCCAGGTTGTTGCTTGCTTCCACAAAAGGTCACGCACACAGGATATATCTTAGGGACGGAATATTTGCAGAGGTCACACTATGCAGAAGAAAAGGCAAATGGGAAAGCTTTTTTTATACTTTTCCGGATTTCAAAAGCGGAGCATATTTTGAATGGCTTGAAACAGTTCGTCAGGACTGGAAAAGAGAGAAGAACAGCGCTGGTTTATAGGGGGAATTTGTATGATAGAACGTTATGAAACTTCTGAAATTAAAGCTATCTGGAACGATCAGAACCGTTTTCAGAAATGGCTGGATGTTGAGCTTGCAGTATGTCGAGCCTGGAATGAGGCAGGAAAGATACCGGATGAAGACTACAGGAATATAGTTGACAAAGCCTCTTTTACAGTGGATAGGATACGCGAGATAGAAGAAGTGACACAGCATGACGTCATCGCATTTGTTTCAAGCGTTGCTGAATCTATAGGAGAGTCGGGCCGATATGTCCATCTTGGATTGACGAGCAGCGATGTTATCGACACAGCCTCTTCGCTCCTTCTTTCTGAGAGTATGGAAACAGTTCTGGATGCCCTTAGATCCCTTCATAAAACGATAGGTGAAAAGGCAGTTGAGTACAAAATGACACCTTGCACCGGAAGGACTCACGGCATACATGCCGAACCAACGACCTTTGGACTCAAATTACTCAACCATTATGCTGAGATCGGGCGGGACATAGAGAGGATCATTCAGACAAAAAAAGAGATGATGGTAGGCGGTCTTTCCGGGGCTGTTGGTACTTATGCCAACTGTCCGCCTTCGATAGAAGCAAGAACTTGCGAACTTCTGGGACTTGAAGTAGATCCTGCATCGACCCAGGTCATACAGAGGGACAGACACGCCCGTATCGTAACAGACCTGGCTATTTGCGGGGCATCGCTGGAAAGGCTGGCTCTTGAGGTTCGCCATCTTCAAAGGACTGAGGTACTGGAGGCACTTGAGCCTTTCAAAAAAGGTCAAAAGGGTTCGTCTGCAATGCCTCATAAGAAAAACCCAATACTCAGTGAAAGGGTCTGTGGAATGGCCAGGCTCCTGAGAGGCTATACTGTTCCGGCAATCGAAAATATTGCCCTCTGGCATGAACGTGACATCAGCCATTCTTCTGTTGAACGGGTAATGTGGCCCGATGTCTTCCACCTGACACTTTACATGACCAAGACAATGATAAAAATAATAAATGGAATAACTGTCAACAAAGAAAAAATGAAAGAAAACATGGAAATTACGAAGGGCCTTCTTTTTTCAGGCAGGATCCTTATTGCACTTGTAGAAAGAGAAGGGATTAGTAGAGAAGAGGCATATGCTATAGCACAAAGCAATGCGATGAGGTGTTGGAACGAAAAAATACCTCTCGTTGAACTGCTGAAAAACGACCCAAGGATCAATAAATTAAGTGATAGTGAGCTGGAATCTTTATTTGATTTGGAGTATTATCTTAAGCATATAGACGAGGTCTTCAACAGGTTTCCTGGACTGAGGGAGAATTAGCCTATAAAATAAATCATTATAATATGGAGGATTTGCAAATGGCTGCTCCAGACAGAAATATTGCTCTCGAGATGGTTCGTGCTACGGAAGCTGCGGCTATGGCCGCTGGACGTTGGATGGGACGTGGAGACAAGAACGGAGCCGATGGTGCCGCAGTTAATGCTATGCGGTTCATGCTCAATAATGTCTACATGGACGGCCTGGTGGTCATTGGTGAGGGAGAGAAAGACGAAGCTCCAATGCTCTTCAACGGAGAAAAACTTGGCACGGGATGTGGTGATCCGCAGGTAGACATTGCAGTTGACCCTATCGACGGAACCCGACTTACAGCACAGGGTCTCCCTAATGCAGTCAGCGTGGTTGCATTCGCAGATCGTGGTTCCATGTATGACCCAAAGCATATTTTCTATATGGACAAGATAGCAACAGGCCCATTTGCAGCACATGCGATCAACATCGATGCAACTCCTACCGACAATATCAGGGCGGTAGCAAGAGCTTTGAGGAAATCCGTAGAAGACGTAACAGTAATAATTCTTGACAGGCCAAGACACGAGGAACTCATAAAAGAGATCCGTTCGATCCACGCCCGCATTAGGCTTATTCCCGATGGTGATGTCGCGGGAGCCCTTTCAACATGCAAACCTAATTCAGGCATAGACCTCCTTATGGGTGTTGGAGGCTCTCCTGAGGCTGTTATCACAGCATGCGCTGTAAAATGCGTTGGCGGAAACATGCAGTGCAAACTTTGGCCTCGCAATGACGAAGAGAGGGATAAGTGTGAGGAGAATGGTATGGACATTAACAAAGTCCTTCACTTAAACGACCTTGTAGCATGTGACAACGTCTTCTTTGCCGCCACAGGGGTAACTGACGGTGATTGGCTAAAAGGGGTCCGTTACTCAGGAGATGCAGTACACACGTCTTCGCTTGTTATGAGGGCAAAGAGCGGAACGATCCGTTACATTGATGCCATACACAACGTCCAGAAACTGGATGAGATCAGCGGTATAAAATATGGAGCACAGTCCGATTCAGTTTCATTTCTGTAGTTCCTGACCCAACTTTCCCAGACTCCGAGATCGCAAGAGTACCGCTTCTCGTGAGGAAAGGGTACTCTTGCATTTTAGGGAGTCGGTTGGGGAAAGCGGCGGCATGAAAATGCCGCGTGAAGCTGCCAGTGAAGGTCCTACTGGCGTGAAGCGCGACATAAAGATGTCGCGGGAAGCAATGGGGAAGCGGTTGTTAAGGGCAGCGGCAAAGTACGTGCCGCGGGAGTAAATGGGAAATCTATTGCAAATCGGTTGAAGAGGCGGTCAAACGATTGTCAAACAATTGTCAAACGATGGTCAAACAGTCGTTAGGATCCCGAGAACCCTAGCCCTAGCCCCCGCCTTCGTCCTTGAGTGCTCCTATCGGGAGAGCACCGTTTCCCTCCGTTAGGAAAACACATCAGATCAACCTTAGTGCTCGAACCATTTCGA
>JAAZCN010000242.1 GCA_012513245.1 Synergistaceae bacterium
AACAAGGATAAAGTAGGAAAGATAACAAAGAAGCAGGTCCAGGAGATCGCTGTACTTAAAATGCCCGATCTCAATGCGAACGACATTGAGGCGGCCATGCAGATGATCGAAGGAACAGCCCGTTCGATGGGCATCGAAGTCATCGGTTAAAAAACCGCAAAGGAACTTCCCGGTGAAAGCCGGGATGTGGGAGGAAGACTTAACCTCTTCCGACATTACCACTAGGAGGAATTAAAATGTCAAAAAAAGGTAAGCGCTATAATGCACTGCTCGAGAAAGTCGATCTTTCAAAGCAGTATTCAATTTCAGAGGCTGTCGCAATTGCGAAGGAATGTGCAACTGCTAAATTTGACGAGAGCCTCGAACTCCATGTTCGTCTCGGCGTAGATCCCCGCCATGCAGACCAGCAGGTGCGCAGCACTATAGTCCTTCCGCACGGGACAGGACGCACGAAGAAAGTGTGTGTCCTTGCACTCGGCGACAAACAGAAGGAAGCTCAGGATGCAGGCGCGGACATCGTCGGAGGCGAAGATCTTGTAAAAGAGATCGCTGAAGGCAGAATGGATTTCGATGCAGTGATCGCCACACCGGACATAATGAAATCAGCCGGACGCCTCGGCAAAGTCCTCGGACCGCGCGGACTCATGCCAAGCGCTAAGGCAAACACAGTTACGTTCGACGTTGCCGGTGCTGTTAAAGAAATCAAAGCTGGCCGTATCGAGTTCCGTGTTGATAAAACAGCTATTACGCACAACTCAGTTGGAAAAGCATCTTTTTCGATAGAGAACATCGAAAACAACGTCAAGACGCTCTTCAAGGCTATCGTTAAAGCTCGCCCGGCTGCGGTAAAGGGTACCTATGTAAAGACCGTAACGCTTACATCGACTATGGGTGTAGGTATATCTATAGACCCTGTGCAGGCTCAGAAAGACGTAGCATCGGAATAAAAAATTAGATCTTTGCTTTACAGACCGGGGTACAAATCAAGGGGGGACGCATCTGCGCCCCCCCTGATTTGTACCCCGGTCTTTTACAAAATAACCGGGAAAATTATTTTTTAGGCACTCTTTTGACTGCGTTTTCGACTACGTTTGTAATATGTTTTGTGAGAGTTGGCAGCGGTGTGAATAGCTCCTGAGCTGTGTTGGCAATTACGTTCACTCCGTATATAAGCGTGTTCTCCTTTGAGCTGCGAATCTCAAACCTTGCAGCCCCCACAGCAAACGTCTCATCCCATGCGGGTTTTATCCTTTGATAGCTAATGGGAACGCTCCTGGTTTCCCACTTGCCGTTTACATAGACAGAACGGTTCTCATAGCGGGTGTCCCAGACAAGTTCCTGTGGATGGTGGAGAGTTGTATAGGCGCACTTTGTTACAGTTGCAGTCATGATCGCATCCACGTATTCCGGGGAGAGGGAAAGGGCTTTTTCCGCAGCCTTGTCCCGGTTTAGTTTTTCTGTCGGTCCGGTCCCTTTGACAAAACCATCCCTTTCAATTATCTGTTCAGGTGTCTTTACAAGAAAGTTGAACCCGCTCTTTTCCTGTGATGTAAGCTCTTTCCATTTTTGCTGCACCGAATCATCAAAAAATGCCTCAGAGAGAGGTATAGTAATTTCATACATCACGGGCATAACGAGAACTGTCTTTATTGACGAATAGTCATATTCTTTGTTCCGGAACTCCTCGGCAACGGGTTTTGCCATTGAAGATGAAGCGAAAGAGATAATGATGCATGCGAAGATAAAAATAGATAGTCTTTTCATTGGGGAAACTCCTCCATATAAATATGTACGAGAATAGATTCACTGATAATTGTACATTAGAACAGGCTTAAATGTAAAAAATATTGGGTGGACGAAAAAATACTCTTTTTGACGATACACTTTTGACGCTGTACAAAATTTATTCCTCATTGTATAATCTCACAGCTTAGACTCAAGACAGCAGGTGCGCGTGCGCTTAATTTCCTGCCGAGGTTTGCGAAGGATAACCGTGTTTCAGTAACCTTATTAAGGCACGAATTATGGCTTCCGGACTCCCTTGGGTGACGGAAGCCTTTTTTATTGTTGGCATCCGATCACAAAATCAACAGGAGGTGAAATTGAATGCCAACACAAGCAAAACGTGAAATGATCGATTCCCTGGTCGAACTGCTCAAGAAGAGCAACGCAGTCTTCATCACCGAGTACCGCGGGCTTACAGTCAAGAAGATCAGCGACTGCCGCAGACGCATCTGTGCGGCCGGCGGCGAGATGAAGGTATGTAAAAATACCCTTATGCGCATTGCTTTCAATGAGGCAGGAATCGTCCATGCTTCAGAGTATGACTCGGGCCCGAACGGTTACGTGCTCTCCTACGGAGATGTGGCCTCTGTCGCTAAATCCATCCGTGATTTTTCAAAAGAGAAGGGTAATGAAGCTTTCATCGTTAAAGCCGCGATCCTTGACGGAAAGATCCTCGACAAAGCTCAGATCTTTGCCCTGGCAGACCTTCCTTCAAGGGAAGTTCTCATTACTCAGGTCGTACAGACGATCGCAGCTCCTCTTCGCGGGCTGGTCACAGTCCTTTCCGGTCCTGCAAGGGGACTCGTTACATGTCTCTCGCAGATCAAGGACAAAAAAGAAGCAGCATAGCCTACATCAGCGGCATGTTCGCCGCCTAGCAGCATAAAAATAAGAAAATCCTTAGGAGGATGAATTAATATGACACGTGAAGATATCATGAAGGCAATTGAAGAAATGTCAGTACTTGAGCTCTCAGAGCTCGTGAAGGAACTCGAGGACAAGTTCGGCGTATCAGCAGCAGCACCAGCAATGATGATGGCTGCCGGCGCAGCTGCACCAGCAGCGGCAGCAGAAGAAGAGCAGACAGAGTTTGACGTAATTCTCGCTGAATTCGGCGCAAATAAGATCAGCGTCATCAAAGTTGTTCGTGAGATCACAGGCCTCGGACTCAAAGAAGCCAAGGAACTCGTTGACGGCGCACCCAAGGCCGTAAAAGAACAGGCTACCAAAGATGAAGCCGAAGAGATCAAAAAGAAGCTCGAAGAAGCCGGAGCAAAGGTAGAACTTAAGTAGTCCCACCTTTAATTATCTTCTGACAGGAATTGATAATAAACAAAGAGATCCCGCCGGTAACTGCGGGATCTCTTTGTTTATAAAATATCCGGCTTAAATCAGTCCTGTCATTGCCGTACGCCGGAATCCTCACGGAAGATAAGGACACCGTAGGGTATAGGACGTTCCGCATCATTGCTGTTGCTGGGGAGTGTGAACGTGTTTCCCCTCCACCAGACCGAGCTTGATCCTCCTCCGTCCAGGTTCAGGGCGGTATTCATGCCCAGCCATTTGCAAACCTTTTTGGTCTCCTCTATCGTGGCACCGACGCTGTGCATGTTGTCCCTTCCGTCTATCACAGCCCACATTACCCGTTTTCCGTCCGTACCAACTATAGTTCTGGGATGTCGCATGTTGAGGACGTTTTCCCGGATGTTTTCCGTGTTGTCTGAATATTCCCCTTTTTTTAGGAGGAGCGGCCCGGCCTGCAGCATTTCGGTATATTTGTCAAAACGCCTGTCAGAACTGATGCTGGCGACCTCTTTGCCGTCTATGAATATCGTTTCCCCTTTATCGTTCCAGCCGAAGGCTGAACGCTGGGGCCAGAATTTAGCATTATCAGTGTAGCCCTGCCTGCGAAGCACCCCTATCGGTTTTGCACCTGCAAAATATCCTCCGTTGATGCCTCCTATTACGCCGTAGTTCTCCACTGCTATAGTTGCAAGGGGAGCCTTATTTGCTCCCACCATAACGGCGGTGGCTATCTGGCAGTTCACTGCATCCATATCGACTGTTATCATTGCGGCGAAAAGCGGCTCATTCACGCCCTTACCCAGATTTCCGTTTACCGGTCCGGAAGGGTCACCGATCCCATGTTTAAAGACGGTCAGAATTGTTCCTTCTGAAGAAAAAGAATCTTTCCATGAGACTTTCTTTTTGCAAAGATCGAGCCAGGCTGTAAGAGTTTTTATACCCTCCTCCGTAAAGAGACCGTCAAGATCGTCGGTCATCGCTGCAGGCAGAGGCGGGGATATTTTTTTCGATATTTCCGTAACAGAGTCCATATCGCTCCACTCAGGCAGGATAGTTATCTGATCATAGACCGTGATAACAAAGCCCCACCCCATTGATTCCAAGGCAAGCCTAATAGCCGAGGAATTCGTCAGGTCTCCATCATGGTCAGTTAAATATTTCTTCGGTAAGCTGTGTCCCAGTGATTTGGAAACATGAGGCAACAGTTCATCCTTCGTAATTGCGAAGGATGCTTCGAAGGACATCAAGATGGCGGCTAAAATTAAGAAAGCAAATATGCAGGTTTTCATTTTTCCTGCTGCAGGAAGTATTTTCATGGTTTCATGATAGTATTGACACGACATATCCTAATCGGTATAATTGCCCATGTTCAACTTTGGGGCTTTAGCTCAGCTGGGAGAGCGCTTGAATGGCATTCAAGAGGTCAGGGGTTCGAATCCCCTAAGCTCCACCAGAAAACACCTATCCCACCTTCCGAGGTGGGATTTTTTTTGGGGTGAGAAACACTGAAGTCTATTTGTCATCGATGATCCATACTGCTGCGCTGCCAACAATTGCGTTGGCCGAATTTCCCTCTGCAGGAATCGCTGCAGGTGATTTTTTCAGATCCGCAGACAGGGCATACATAGCTTTCCCTGCATGGAGATTTAAGATTTTCTAAACTTTCCGTCCATTTATTTCCGCAATCAAAGCATGTGATACTGCATATATTCTTTGTATAATTGCCGCCCTCTATGTGGATGGTCTTTCCGTTTATCAGACAGTCAGCAATTATTTCCCTTGCGGAGAACAATATACGTTGGAAAGTTGGGCGGGAAACTTCCATTCTATCAGCACACTCATTTTGCCCGAGACCTTCCAGATCTTTCAGACGGAGGGCTTCCAGTTCTTCAAGTTTTAAGATGTTTTGGGGTGTCCCTTCTATCTCCTTGTCTGACGGAACGAAATAGGAGACAGAAGGTATGTTCTCTATCTTTCTCCATTTTGTTGGTCTGGCCACTTATATCATCCCAGTCTTTTGGAACTTAAAAACATAATCATTCAAAGTGACGCCAAGTTTATCGGCTATCATCTGACACTTTGCTTTCAGGAGAAAGAACAACGGTCTTGAGCAATCAGAAAGAGCCTCTAAATTACCCTGGCCCTTAGAGATAACGATATCTGATTTGTCAAAAACAGATAGAAATTCGATGCTGCATTGATCAAGAATGGCCCCTGGAGCTCCGCAGCCGGTGCTGATAATTTTTGCACAACTACCCAAGCCCGAATCAAGAGCGTCCTGAAGGGTAGCATCGTTTATTATAGGTTCGCTTCTTACTGCATAAGTGATTCCGTGACCAGCAAGGTGTTCGATCAATATCCGGTCGAAAACAGTTTCTCCTGCATTGTCACCTATTATCAAAATGTTTTTTGCTGATTTTAGTTTTTCTGTGAAGATGTCAATTGAACATACTGAAAATTCCTTTGCCAGCTCGTCTTCCAGAGAGGCCTCGAAATTCATTGTGTTGTAGAGTGCCGAATCTATGATGTTGCCTGTTGCTGCCGTTTTGAGTGCCCAATAAAGTTTGTTCTGCTTATTATTTACAAATTTCTGCAGAAACGGATATGCCGCTTTTGCAGCCTTGATATCTCTTTCTTTGACCGCCTTGTAGGGATCAGAGACGCCGGAAAGGGACTTTACTGCTTGATGCATGTTTTTTACGATATCCGGTGAACTCTCGTATTTTTTGTAGTTTTGAAGAATCTTTAAAGATTCTTCAATGATTTTTTCCTGCAGCGCAGGTTTGTCTGTTGCCATCCTAGAAGCTTCAAGCACTTGCTTTAATACACATGGCAGGCAGTCAAGAAAGATATCCATCTGTTTCCCCTATTTTCAATAAATGCAGAGCTGAAGTTGTCAGGAATCTCTTATGAGCGGAGAGCCGCAACTGGGGCAGACAAGAGAAGTACAAGGCGTGCCTGCTGTGTGGCTTACTTTTTCACCGCATTTCGGGCAGATGCAATTTCCCGTGGGCCCCGCGCCTGATCCTCCGCGCTGCCCTCTGCGTCCAATATTTCCTGCTTTAGGTCCTGTGCCAAATGGTCCGGTTCCGTCTTTTCCCGGCATGTAAACGCCTCCAATTCAAATATTTTGATACCCGTTACTGTTAAGCGGACAGGGGCATCTCTCCCGTTGACTTATCAAAGTTCATTTAGAAATTTTGTGAATGCTTGATTGTTAGCATATGCCCATAACTATAATAACTCTTTTTATGGGCATATGTCAATAACTAAACGTTTAAATTTTGACACAGCCGGAAAAAACAACAGCAACATCCTCTAAAGATACAGTGTATTTGCATATGTCCGCAGTTCAAAACATGGTAGAATTACCGGGTACCGGAATATAACAGCCGATTTTTTTAATTGACGATGAAGGATCTGCAGCTGCAGGGGTGTGATCAATTTTGAGACGAATAAAATTTAACAGCAAAATAGGAATGGTCGCCGCACTGGTAACTACAGTTGTCGGCATCTTCCTTGTGGTCGTAACTCAGTTTAATTTTCTTGGTGACCTTGTTGTTGACCAGGTAAGCGATGCTGCAAGAGATGCGCTCAACGTTGAGATCCGGATGTCTCCTTTGACAGGGAATCCCGTAATGGGTTTCAAGGGAGGAGATATGTCTTTTGTCCGTTCCGGTGACAAGCTTCTTAATGTTGATAAAATCGAGATCAACCTTTCTATGCTCAGTCTGTTAAAAAATTCACCCCGTGTTTCGACCTTGGTGATAGAGGGACTGGACACAGATTATGATTCACTGCTCAAGATGGTCCCTGAAAAAATCGAGGGTCAGGACCCAAGAGATATTCCCATAGACAAAATAGTACTGAACAACGTAAAAGTCTCCTCAAAATGGGGACTCCTTGAGCTCAACGACAGTTCACTGGAACTTCGCGGGCCTAATTGGTTTGCCCCTGCGCTTAAAGGAAAATTCAAAGATATCCCCTTTTCTATATACGGGATAACAAAGAAAGAGTCTGGAAACTGGGCGCTTGATGGATTTTTGGCGAAACTTGACGAGGGCACCGCAAAAATTTCCGGAGCTGTCTGGCCCATACCTGATTTCAAAGCCGAAATCAAGGATGCAAATATTCAAAAAATAGCCTCCATATTCCCCAATATTTCGAAATATGGCGTGGTCGGAACTTTATCGGCAAACATGGAAATGAAGGGCCGGGGAGTAGATATCTTCACCAGGGGAGAAGGTATCCTTAAAAAAGCGGTGTTGAAAGAAATACAGCTTGATGAGGTAGCAGTAAAATGGAAATACGAAGAAGGGGTCCTGGACTTAACTGTGGATGAGAGTAAGGTATTCAATTCATCCCTGACCGGAACTCTCAAACTTGATACGCGGACTCCGGGCAAATATCTTGAGCTCAAGGCTGCGGCGAAAAATCTCCGTTTTTCAGACTGGACCGACAAAATAACGGACGAAATAACGGAAAACACCTCTCTGCTTAAGGGAAACATCTCCGCGATCGAGGCTGATCTTAAAGGTCCGCTCAACGCACTGGTAGGAAAGATCGAGATCGCTCCTTCGAACGTGGCATACAATAAGATGAAATTCACATCGTTGCAGGGAAAAGCGATTTTTGAAGGAGAACCCTCAGGAACGGTCGATCTTACCGCCCTCAACGAGGGTAGTAAGATACGGCTTACAGGTACGGTAAGCTTTGCAGAGGGAGTGCCGGTGGATCTGAAACTTGAGGCAAAAGCCATCAAGCTGGAAGAGCTCAGCAAAGCTGTGGGAGAACTGGAAAAATATGACATAAAAGGAACGGCGGATGTCTCTGCGCTTATCGGAGGCGAAGTCAGCGACATGAAAATCAAAGCCGATATCACTTCGTCTTCTGCTGAGATGAAAGGCATAGGAAAGCTTAACAGAGTGAAGGTATCACCGGAATATGATCTTTCAGACGGCTCCTTTACCTTGAGAAATACCTCTCTTCTGTGGAACGGTGCGCAAATATCCGCTTCGGGCAACATGAAGAAAACCAACGGTACTCCGGAGCTCTCGTTCAGCGGAACAATAAAGAACGCTTCTTTGGATAAATTCCATGATACCCTTGAATTTTTCAAGACGATGGGAATCTCGGGTGACGTTTCCGGATCATGGGCTCTCAAAGGAAAGGCCGATTCACCTGAATTGCTCTTAAAGGTGAGGGCAGCAAACGGCAGTTTCAGGGGCCTTAGGGTGGATAAATTTTATACGGAGATGACCTATTCCTCAGGAATACTTGACTTTAGCAGGATGGAAGCACGGACCGGCCCGGGAAGCGCTGACCTTAAATGCAAGATCATCCTGCCAGTGGCAGCTCAGGACGGAAGGCCTTCATCGCCCCTTAAGTGGGATGTGGATTGCAGGATCAAAGAGGTAGATCTTTCAGCCCTTAATGACCTGTTTGACGCAGGTCAGGACATGGAGGGTCTATGCTCAGGAAAACTTAATATCGCCGATGAAGGGCGCGGCCTTGAGTGGAACGCCGATCTACGTTCTGATGGGGTCAGATGGCAGCAGTTCGCATCTGAAGAAGCGCAGGCGAGCCTCAAAGGAGGCCCCTGGGGAATAAAGATCGATAAAGCGACTATAGAATTCCTGAGGGGCAAGCACAGCGTCAGAGGGAGCATAACTCCGCCGGGAGAGGGGAAGCCCTTTTCTGATTCAACTCTGGATCTAACGATATCATCGAAAAACATAAATATATATGAACTCCTCAGGAAGCACTTGCCGGTCGTAAGGGGAGTACAGGGACTTATCAAGAGCGATATCAAAGTTTCGGGGACGCTGGAAAAACCTCTTTACAAGGGAAGCGCTATATTTGCTCCCTTTAGATACAGAAGTTTTTTGCTGCCCATGGTTGATGTTGCAATTGACGGCAGCCTCACAGATGTGAATATTTCTGAGGCGAAGGCCAGGCTTAAAAGTGGTGAGTTCTTTGCAAAGGGTAGGTTTTTCCTTAAAAACAAAGAGTGGAGCACCACTCTTGATATCAATGGAACAGGTATGGATCTCCGGCAGATCGGTGTCTACATCCCGGAAGAGTTCAGGGAAAGACTCGGCGGAAATGTTAATTTCAAGTTTACCGGAAAGGGAGAGGTCGACAATTTTAACGGAGAGGGTTCTTTCTCCTCAGAAAGAATGAGGTTCCTCGGAATAAGAATAAGAAACGTCAATGCGCCTTTTTATATTTCAGATGGATATGCAGTTATGGAAGATGTAAAGGCTGAGACAAACGGCGGGGCTCTTTCAGGCGGACTTGCGATGGATATAAACAAGAGTATCTGGGGAGGCAACCTCACTGTTTTGAGTGCCGACGTGGCTCCAATGATAAAGCAGGCATTTCCCTCCCTTAAGGGATCCATTTCAGGAAAGGGAGACCTCAAGATCAGGGCAGGCGGAGAAACCGGAAGGATGAGTACGGTAGAGGCTGCCGGAGTCCTCTTCCTTAGAGACGGAGAAGTTTCAGGTTTCGAAGCTGTAGAGGCTTCAAAAAAATATACAAAGGGCAAGCCTCTGCTTTTTAAAACGCTTCAGAGTTCATTTACCCTTGATGAAGGGTATCTGACGATACTTCCCGGAAGTCAGGCTGTTGCGCCTCCGGACGATCAGGTCTACCGTTATGTCATGCTTGATGGCCTGATAAGCAATAAAAAAGAGATGAGCCTGTTCGCAATGGGAAAGGTCAATATACGGGCACTGAACGCACTTCTCGGGGCACTTCAGGGGATCATCAACGTAGGCATGGACTACACAGGAGAGCTTGACACAAGCGCTCTGCTGCAAAACTTTTTGGGTGGGATCCTTTCCGGGTTTACAAGGACAGACTTCCGCTTTGTGACTATGAATATAAACGGCATTACGAGGTCACCTGAATTCAGCAACGTGAAGGTAGATAAATCTGAACACATGACCAGCACGAGAAATATCATACCCAAATCTGCGAGTGATCCGAATGAAAAGGACTACTCCGGCAGGGACACCGTATTCAGGCTTAAGTTTGAAATACCGGTCGGCCCGGGGAGAAGCTACAGTCATGAAGACTTTGAACAGCAAATAATAGAACAGACGCTGGGTAACATACTGCAGGGTATAAGTTTTGGAAACTAGGGACTGCTCAGCATTCAGATCTAAAATAACACTTATCCTGGGAGGGGCAAGGAGCGGGAAAAGTACCTTTGCAGAGAAACTTGCAATGGATACTCGTGCTTCTGTGACCTACCTCGCTGCCGCAGATGTGCAGGACAGTGAAATGAAGGAACGTATCGCCTTGCACAAAGAAAGAAGGCCCTCCGGATGGAAGACCATTGAAGGAGATCCATACGAGATATGTCAGGCAACGAAGACGACTAAAGGGGTGCTTCTGCTTGACTGTTTAACACTCTGGCTCACCCGCCTCTTCCTTGAGGGCGATGCCGCCGAGGATGCTTCTGAAAAAGAATGGCAGGCACGAGAGACGCAGATACGAGCTCTGACTGAAGATCTATGCTCTCTCCCTCCTGAAGGCACACATCTTATAATAGTGAGCAATGAAGTGGGGTTTGGCCTTGTGCCATCCTATAAGATGGGCAGACGTTTCAGGGATATGCAGGGAAGGATGAACCAGCTCTGCGCATCAAAAGCAGAGAGGGCCGCTCTTATTGTGGCAGGATATCCTATCTGGTTGAAGGGCGATATGGAGGATAAACATTCGAAATGAATAACAAAGAACTTCAGAGCTATCTGAGCAGATTTACGGAAGAGATAAAAAGCAAGAAATACCGGTTTGACCTCAGAGACCGGTTTGTTGTTGTATGGACTCTATTTTCCAGGATCCCCCTGCCTAAAAAATGGTGGCCGGCAAAAATGCCGCCCGGAAACAGGACTCTCTCGATCGCTCCGACAGCAGGAGGCATCCTGGGGCTTTTAACAGGACTTGTAATCGCTTTGGCCGGTATTCTGGGGATCGGAAAGCTTGGATCAGTGTGGATAGGGGTTTTCTTCTACGCTGCGGCAGGCTGGTCTCTCCATCTGGACGGATGGGGTGACCTCTGGGACGGTATAGGTTCAGGCAGGGAAGGCCGGGAGCTTCGTGATGTTATGAAGGACAGCAGGATAGGAGCATACGGTGTTACAGGCCTGATACTTGCATTCGGTCTGTGGACTTCATTGCTGGGGTCAGTCGATAATTCTGAAATGGTTGCGGCCTGCTCTGTTGCTGCCGCTTCAGGAAGGTTTGCCTCATGTTCTGCCGCCTATAAAGGTATATATCCATGGGAGAGCGGAATGGGAAAAGGCTGGGTAGATACATATACAGGCTATGATCTTTTTACTGCCGGGATATCACTTATCATTTTTATGCCATTTGCCCCAGTCAGATGGATGGTCTCAGCGGCAGCCGCACTTCTGATAGGTTTTGGAATGGCCGGCTGGATGAATTCAAAGCTTGGCGGAGTCAACGGGGATGTGCTTGGTGCATCCGCAGTAGCAGCGGAGATAGTCTCTCTTGCGGTATTTGCGATATGAGCATATTCACACCCGGACTTATAGCCTTGGACATGGACGGAACCATATTAAACAGTTCAAGTGAGCTTTCATCAAGGACAAGGAACGCTCTGAGAGCCGCAATTTCTTGTGGGATCCATGTGGCCGTAGCGACAGGGAGGATGTACCCTTCAGCCCTTCCCGTAATAAAAGAGATAGGCATCAGCACACCATCTATTTTCTATAACGGAGCAGTAGTGCGCGATCCTGTCTCAGGAGAGATCCTCCTTGAAAGAGGCCTCGGAAAAGAATTAACTGCCGAGATCCTATCTTTCTATAGGGAAAAGGACTGGTACATCCAGATCTATAGTGACGACAAACTTTATGTTAAAGACAACCATGACCCGAGGAGCAGGTTCTACGAAAACATATCAAAGATACTGCCTGTATCTTTGGGGGAAGACTTCTGGAATTTTAGTGTAAATTCCACTAAACTTCTGGGTATCGCACTGGACGATAGGACTATGGCTCTGATGGCAGAAAAGACCAAATCACGTTTTAACGACAGGATCTACATGGCCACGTCATGGGAAGCATTTGTTGAAATTGTTCATCCGGAAGTCAACAAGGCCAAAGGGCTTGCACTGGTTGCAGAAAAGCTTGGTGTTGATCCCAAAAATGTCCTCGCGATAGGTGACGGGACCAACGATACTGAGATGATCAAATGGGCGGGACATGGCGTCGCCATGGGCAATGCCCCTGATATTGTAAAGGCTGCAGCAGATGAAATAGCTCCTGACAATGACGGTGACGGGGCGGCTATTATAGTTGAAAGATACCTGGGTCGGGAGGATCAGTGATGAGAGATTATTTTGAACAGGCAAAACCAACGATGACTTTTGAAATTTTTCCTCCCAAGGGCTCGGGTGACCTTGCTTCGATATTTGCAACTGTAGATGCCCTTGCGAGCCTTGCTCCGGACCTCATCAGCGTAACATACGGCGCAGGCGGTACCAGCAGGGAGAATACAGTTGAAATAGCATCGCAGATACAGAACAGCTATGCTATTCCCGTTCTTGCTCACCTTACATGTGCAGGGAACTCAATAGAGGACGTAGAACCGGTACTGCAGGTCCTTTCAAAAAACGGGGTAAAGAACATCCTTGCACTCAGGGGAGACCTTGCCGAAGGTGAGACGCTGAAAGACTTTAAATACGCTTCGGATCTCATCAGATACATCAAATCAAGATATGACTTCAGAGTTTTCGCTGCCTGTTATCCTGAAAAACACATAGAGGCATCCTCAATGGAGGATGATCTTCGCTGCCTGAAGGAAAAAGCGGACTGTGGCGTCGATGCTTTGATATCACAGCTTTTTTTTGACAACGAACTCTTTTACAGGTTCAGAAATCGGGCCAGAGCAATGGGGATAGAGACCCCGATCGTTGCAGGAATAATGCCGATAACCTCCGCTTCTCAGATCAGCCGCATGGTGTCGATGTGCGGCGCCACTGTGCCGGAAAAGGTCCGGAAAATAATCAAAGCCTTCGGGCACAACAGCATGGCCATGAAAGAGGCGGGCATAGCATACGCAACAGCCCAGATAGTGGACCTTCTCTCAACGGGAGTGGACGGTATCCATCTCTACACCATGAATCAGCCTGACATAGCGAAGAGGATCTCAGAGAACATAAGGGGTATTCTCTATTCGCTGAGAGTAAAGCGCGGATGAAAATTTTCAGACTTATGAGATAAAAGAAGCAGCAATAGAGAGAGCTGCGAATATAAAAAAGAGGTGTCTCCTGTGACATTCAGAATAAATGAAAATGAAACCATAGTCTTTGACGGGGCGATGGGGACCATGCTCCAGAAACGGGGACTTAAAAAGGGCGAGATCCCTGAATTGCTCAACCTCAACTCTCCTGATCTCATCAGATCCATCCATGAAGAATATTTTGACGCAGGATGCGATGTCGTTTCGGCAAATACTTTTGGTGCCAATAGGTACAAGGCAGAAAAAACGGGCCGTCCTCTTTCAGACCTGGTCTCTTCCGCTGTAGAGATAGCTAAGAAGGCTGCTTCAGGCAGGCAGGGAAAGTATGCTGCACTGGATATAGGCCCCTGTGGCCGTGTGCTGCAGCCTACGGGAGACCTTCCCTTTGAAGAGGCAGTCGAGGTGTTTTCTGAGATAATAAGGGCAGGGAGCCGGGCAGGAGCGGATCTCATACTTCTGGAGACCTTTACCGACCTTTATGAATTGAAAGCAGCCCTGATAGCGGCAAAAGAAAATTCAGATCTTCCGGTCCTGGCTACTATGAGTTTTGAGGAAAACGGTATCTCCTTCTTTGGAGCCACCGTAGAATCGATGGTACTTACCCTGCAGGCTCTAGGCGTTGATGCCCTGGGAGTGAACTGTTCACTTGGTCCAAAGCAGCTTGTCCCGATAGTTGAGAGGCTGGTTAAAGCAAGCACCATCCCGGTCATGGTTCAGCCGAACGCCGGACTTCCTCTCTTTGAGAACGGTGAAGCGCGATATGACGTTACCCCGGAAGAGTTTGCCGATCACATAAAAAAATTTGTTGAAGACGGAGCGGTGATAGTAGGCGGATGCTGCGGAACAGATCCGGGCTACATCAGGCTTGTAAAAGAACGTATCGAAGGAGTGACTTCACACAGAAAGAGGCCTCCCCTCAAAACGGGGATATGTTCGCCCTCAAGACCTGTATTTTTCGGAGACGATACTCTGATAATAGGTGAGCGGCTGAATCCCACAGGCAAAAAGGCCCTGCAGGCGGCACTGCGTGCCAAGGACATGGATCATGTCCTCAAAGAGGCGATCCGTCAGCAGGAGCAGGGAGCTCATATACTTGATGTGAACATGGGACTTCCCGACATAGACGAACCCGAGATGCTAAAAAAAGCCGTAATAGAGATCCAGTCCGTAGTGGATCTGCCGCTGCAGCTGGATTCATCCGACCCCAATGCCCTTGAGAAAGCCGCGAGGATCTACAATGGCAAACCTCTTATAAACTCAGTGAACGGCAAAAAAGAATCACTGCAGAAAATTCTGCCCATAGCAAAAAAATATGGAGCCGCGGTGCTGGGGCTGACTCTGGACGATGAGGGAATCCCCTCTACTGCCGAGGGCAGGCTCAGGATAGCGCGAACCATCATGGAAGAGGCCCGGAAGGTCGGCATTCCCAAAGAGGATGTTCTGATCGATTGTCTTGTGATGACCGTCTCTGCGCAGCAGGAACAGGCATCAGAGACCCTCAGGGCTGTCAGGATGGTCCGGGAAGAGCTTGGGCTGAAAACTGTGCTCGGAGTGAGCAACGTTTCTTTCGGGCTGCCCTCCCGTCCGATAATAAACAGGACTATGCTTACTATGGCGCTTATGCAGGGACTTGACGCTGCGATAATGAATCCGGGTGACGAAGGTATGCGGCAGGCAATAGCAGCTTTCAGGGTGCTGATGGGCAAAGATCCTCAGGCCGCAGAATTTATCGCCGGATATTCAGGGTCAGATGAGAAACAGCCTAAAAAAGAGTCCGAGATGGAGAAAACCTTTGATCTCTCACAGGCAATAAAAAATGGACTGAAGAGAGAGGCGGAGAAAGCCACCGAGACCCTTCTGTCTAAAATGAGTCCGCTGGAAATTATCGAGAATGAGATCATTCCGTCGCTTGATTCGGTGGGAAAAGATTATGAATCTCAGACAATATTCCTTCCGCAGCTGATAAAGTCAGCAGAAGCGGCAAAGTCCTCTTTTGAACTGCTCAGAAGAGAGCTTGCGAAAGAGGGCGCGGAAGAGGCCAAAGAGAGGGTAAAGATGGTTATCGCAACTGTAGAGGGAGACATTCACGACATAGGGAAAAACATAGTTAAAGTGATAATGGAAAATTATAATTTCCAGATGATCGACCTCGGAAAAGATGTTCCGCCGGAAAGAGTAGTAGAAGCGGTGAAGGAACACGGCGCCAAGATAGTTGGACTTAGCGCGCTGATGACCACCACCGTTTCAAGTATGAAGACTACTATAGACCTCCTGAGAAAAGAGTGTCCGTGGGTCCAAGTCATAGTGGGCGGAGCGGTCCTTACCGACTCCCTTGCAGAATACGTGGGAGCGGATCACTACGCCAAAGACGCGATGGAGGCAGTTCGGGTGTTGAGTTCAAAATGAAACTATTGACGGCACGTCGGGCCCTATTTGAAGAGATCAAGAAGGCTGAAGCCGTCAACGCTGTCTATTATTGAAGAATTGCCTTTATGTACGCGGAGTTTCTTGTACTTCGCATCCGTGCCGTCGCTGTTAAGTCCGGCTGCGTAAAAAGTAAGCCCGCCGTCCTTGGCAAGGCAGACAACAGCATTGTCATCTCCCTCTTTTCTCCATGCAAGCCTGTCTGCGTTTTTGGGAAGCAGGAAATTTGTCAGACCCAGACCGGTCTCAGTTTTGTAATCTCCTGAACGGGCCTCTGCCTCCCGGACCTTTTCGTTGACGAATATGATACGCAGTTCTCTTTTGGCTGTGATTTTGCTGTATGTCCATATCTCTGCGTAGTTATTTGCAAGGATCGACTTTTCGCCGAACTTCTTAAATTCTTTCATTCCCGGCGATCCAAGCTTCTTTTTTACTTTTTCCTTTGTGTCGCCTATCTCTATCATTCCTATCGATCTGCCGGGCCGTATTACGAGCCTGGGGTCGGTCGGCCAGCCAAGCATGGCTTTAGCTGCATTTGCTCCGTGTATTCCTCTCTTGTCATCGGGGGTAAGCTTAGAGAACCTCTCATAGCCTTTCAGCGCTTCTTTCCATGCCCCAAGAGCCATGAGCATCTTTGAGCATGTCAGCACCTGTTCCGGTTCTTTGAAAAGTTCTGTCTGTTTCACAAGGGCCTCAACAGCGGTCTCGTTGTTTTTTGATTTTATTGCAGCCTCGCTTACTAGAGCCCATGCATATGGGTCTTTTAGCTTTACGGCTCCATCTTTGAGTGCCGGCAGACCCTTTTCGAAGTTGTTTTTCTGGGTATACAGCCATCCCAGTCGTACAAGTGCTTTCCCCTCTCCGGGAAGTATTTTCAGATGTTCCTCATAATGGTTTATAGCTTCGTCTGTCCTGCCGGTCTTTTCGAGGCAGAATGCCATTTGATAGAGGATGTTCTTACGCTCGGGGCGAAGCCTCAGCACCTTTTCGTAAAGTGGGTAGGCTTCTGAGTAGTTTTTAAGTTTGAACTGGGCAGTCGCACGCTGATAATATTTTTCAGGAAGGACGCTTGTTCGGTAATACCATAAGCTTCCTCCCAGAAAAACGGACAGTATAACGGCTGCGATAACGCCAAAAACATATCTTGGAACAGGTGGGCGATGTTCTTTTTTCAGGCCCCATTCCTGTTCTTCCTGTGTCATCCCGGTCTGTTCTTCCGGAACTGTCTCCGGACATTTTTCTTGGTTGTTGTCGCAGTTATTATTTATCAAGTTGATCGATCCTTTTTATTTATTTGATGTTACTGCAAAATTGTAACAGATATACGCCCTTTTGCTATTGGCAAAATCAGCGGAAGAGGGTTAATCTTTAGAGGTATACAGAACGGAGGTATTTATTTGTTGCTTGAGTTTCGGGATATTCAAATTGAAGACGTCTCTTTTTATGAAAATTACTGGAAAATAACAAGCCAGAGAGCATCTGATTATAGCTTCCCTATCCTTTGGGGGTGGGCTGAAGACTACGGCTACCAGACAGCCAGCGAAGAAGATGGATCACTTCTTTGGATAAGGCAGACTCTTCCCCGTAATTATGACCTTGCACCGCTGGGACAATGGAAACGGGATGACTGGGCAGAAATAATTCAAAAAAGATTCGGTAAAGAACCGGAATTCTGTCTTGTGCCGGAAAAGCTTTTATCCATCTGGAAGGCACAGTTCGGAAATAGAATAGAAACAGAAGATATGAGAGGCAGCTGGGAATATCTTTATGACATAAGAGATCTGACTATGCTGCCGGGAAACAGGTATATGAAAAAACGAAACAGGGTGAACCAGTTCCGTAAAAATTACGATTATCTTTTCAAGCCGATAACAGCTGAAATGATCCCCGAAGTCATGGAATTCCAGCATATATGGTGTCAGGCAAATAGTGGCTGTACTGATAAGGGACTGCTTCAGGAAAACCACGGGATACTCAGGATACTCAGCAAATGGGAAAGTATTCCCCGTCTTGCGGGGGGAGTTATCGAAGTTGCGGGAAAGATCGCGGCTTACACGATCGGAGAATTGGCATGCCACACGATATTCGTACATTTCGAGAAGGCAAGCCTCGAATATGGGACGGCATATCAGGTAATAAACAAAGAATTTTTGTCCCACATGCTTAAAAAATACCCGGAGCTTGCTGTAGCAAACAGAGAAGAAGACCTTAACAACCCGGGGCTGAGAGAGGCTAAGATGTCATATATGCCCACGGATTTCGTAAAGAAATACAATGTAAAGATCAAATTTTGACCACCCGTATACTGTAATTAACGTGAACGATGAATATACCAATAATTTTTTAGCGTACTTGAAGGTGGCAGGGGAGAGATTTAAATGTTAGAATTTGCGGATCCAAAAATAACATCATACGACATTGGAGGAAGAATAATGAAGATAATAGCTTTGATCACGTTCCTTATTGCAGCATCTTTTTTCATAAAGACATTTGCTGCGAGTTCCGCTTCGGCAGCAGAGGCCGAGTCAGCGGCAACACGGCAGACAGCGGTTTTTGAAACATCCATGGGTACATTCAAGATCGAACTATACAACGACCTTGCCCCCGGCACAGTTAAAAATTTTACTGACCTGATCAAGAAAAATTATTATGACGGTATAATATTCCACCGCGTAATAGAAGATTTTATGATCCAGGGAGGTTGCCCCCAGGGTAATGGAATGGGAGGTCCGGGCTACAGCATCAAGGACGAGTTCGGTAAAGGGCTAAAACATGACAAGCCCGGAAAACTTTCAATGGCTAACTCCGGGCCCGACACCGGCGGATCGCAGTTCTTCATCACCCTTGTCCCATGTCCGTGGCTCGACGGAAAACATGCGATATTCGGACATGTATCAGAGGGAATGGATGTTGTAGAGAAGATAGGTAAGGTCCCAACTGATACAAGGGATCGCCCGCTGAAAAAGGTAACCATAGAAAAGCTGATAGTTAAATAGCTGCTCCTTGGTTCAATGTAACATATAAAAACCAGAGGATCCGATGCGACATTGGCATCGGATCCTCTGGTTTTTATGATTCTGATAATCTTTTCATCAAATAATTTTTTTTAATTCCAGCTTCCTGATTTTTATGATAATATGTTTGGATGAACTTCTGTGTTTGGAATTATTCCAAAAACTCAATATATTAATATCCGGCATCAAATTCGAAGCTCCGGCAAGGATCTGAAGTTGGGACAGGCTTCACGGGGAGGATAAAGGATGAGCATAACCATAAGTTTTAAAGATATGAAAGAGATAGTAAGCGATTTTCCCATAACAGCCAGGGATGTCCTTGTAAGGACGGATTTCCCGAAAAAGGAAATGGTCGTTGCATGCAGGGTCAACAGGATCCAGCGACCCCTCTCGTGGAATATAGACATGAATTCCACTTTGGAGTTTATTACATACGACACCATAGAGGGAGCGGAAGTATATATCAGGACGATCTGCTTCATGTTCACATCTGCAGCCACGAGGGTAAGCGGCATAAGGCTCCATCTTCGCCAGTCGATGAATTTTTCATATTTTTACGACAGCCCTGACGGTCCTGTTACGGATGAGCATAAAAAGTGTATCCTTGCAGAAATGCAAAGGATGGTCAAAGAAGGGGTAAATCTTTTCAGAGAAGAGCTCTCTCTTGATAAAGCCCGTGCGATAATGTCTGCTCAGGGATACATCGATAAAAAGAGGCTTCTCCGCTGGGTCAACAATGACCCTGTGGTTTTGTACAGATGTGAGGGGATATATGACTTTTTTGGAGGCGCCCTCGCCGACAACGCTGCGATCGTACCGGTATTTGAGCTGCATCTCTACAAAGGGGGTATCTTTATTTCAGGCCCTTCTTTTTCAGACCCTTCAAAGACACAGCCGTTTAAAACATCGGCAAAGACATTTGCCCTTTTTCAGGGGTATGCAAAGTGGCTTGACAACCTGAAGGTAGCAACGATGGACAACATACATCATCTTGTTGCCAACGGACATTCACGTGATTTCATCATGATATGCGAAGCGCTGCACACAAAAACACTCAGCGGGATATCTGCTCATATTTCGGATAGGCCGGAAGTTCGTCTGCTCTGTCTTGCAGGTCCTTCAAGTTCAGGCAAGACAACGACATCAAGGCGTGTCCGTGTACAGCTGCTGGCCTCATGCATAAATTCAGCAACGCTTGAACTTGACAATTATTTTGTCGAGAGATCTAAAACACCTAAGGATCATAACGGTAATTTTGATTTTGAGGCGCTTGAGGCACTTGATCTTGACCTTATAAACGAGCACCTTGCCGCGCTGCTTGAGGGAAAGGAAGTTGATGTCCCTAAGTTCGATTTTATTAACGGCGAGAGAAAAAAAGGCCATAAACTGAAGCTTACTGATAATCAGCTTCTGGTGATCGAGGGTATCCACGGGCTCAACGACAAGCTTTCTGAGAGCGTCCCGCAAGAAAATAAATACAGGATATTCATCTGTCCCCTGACCGGTGCGGGAATAGACATGCATAACAGGATAGGGACCACGGACACCAGGCTTCTCAGACGCATGCTCCGCGACTACCGGACAAGAGGACACTCTCCTGAAGCGACGCTTCTACAGTGGCCCTCAGTAATTAAGGGCTCTCACCGCCATATTTTTCCTTATCAGGAGAACGCTGACATCCTCTACAACACTTCTCTGGCGTATGAGCTTCCGGTACTCAAAGGCTACGTAAAGCCTATGCTGGCTTCCGTTAAAGACGATTCTCCTGCTTACGGCGAAGCGCAGAGGCTTCTTTCCATCCTTAGTTTTGTGCCTGTCATACCGTCAGACGATGTCCCGAATACTTCGATACTCAGGGAGTTCATTGGCGGAAGCTGTTTTGAGTAAAAATTATTATGGCTTTGTGTGAAAAATGATAGTTTTACATGCTGCATTTGCTGACAACAGGTTTTTTGTCTGGGGAGAACGTTCATTCGGATCAGGTGAACTGGTAAGTTCAGCGCCTCCTCCCGATACGGGGATCCCAAGAATGCCCTGCGATGCAGGGAGCCTGGCATTGCACGATGTGTTGAAAACTGCCGGGATACGCCACAGCAGAAAGATCCCCGTGGGATCTTCCGTAGTCGCTTATGTTGACCTGCCGTCATACAACGGCTGCCCTCTGCCCTCTTCACCTCTGCTGGGGGAGCTGCCTGAGATAGACGGAGAAATTGCGATAGAAAGATTTTCTGTGGAAGCTCTTCATATTACTCACGAGGAACTTACTGCATTTTTTCAGCTCATAAAGGATAGCAGGGAGAAACTGCCTGTACCCGGGCTCTTATGGGCCAATGACCTGAGATATATTCTTAAAGGTTTGGAATATGCTTCACTGATGGTAATGAGGGGAACATATCTTCCGGGGATGGAATCTTCCGAAGGAAGCTATTTTTCAGTGTGGAGACCTCTCCATCTGGCAAAATATCAGGATGCATACTTAGCCTTTATAAGCGCCATTCCCCCTGTGACGAGGAGTTTTTCTCTGACAAGCGAGAGAAAGCAGCCGGATGACTCTCAAAATATTGCAGATTCCATATTGGAAGCTTTCCTTGAAGAGATAGTAAGGAGAGCTCAGGCTGTCCCCGGAAGAAGGGGAAAGCAGGTAGACCAGACCAACCCGCATGATATATGGCTGCGTTCGCTTACCTGGCCAAGATCCACGCTTCATAGGTGGAATGATGAAATGGGTCCGCTATCTTCTCAGATCTCGGAATGGACCGATTCCGTCAGGGTAGTTACAAACCAGCCATGGAGACTTTTTCTCAGACTTGAAGAACCTTTGTCAGGCAATGCGGAAGGGACATGGACACTATCGTGGCACCTGCAGTCTGCAATGGATCAGACTCTTACTGTCCCTGCAGAAAAAGTCTGGAGTCCGGGGGCTGCTGAAAGAAAGTGGTTCCGTGCTTCAGGCGCAAACCCAAGAAGGTATCTGCTCCAGATGCTCGGTCAGATATCCTCGACTGTCCCGGCCATAGCAAGAAGCCTCAACGAACCATCCCCCGTCTGCTCTACGATGTCCTTTGATGAACTGCTCGAATTTCTCCATGACCATGTTCCTGCGATACTCGACCATGGCATACAGATACAGTTCCCCTCAAACTGGGGGGCCCCGTCCGACAGACCAAGGCTTGCATTAAAGGGAAAAATCCGGGGGGAAGCAGCTTTATCCGGAGGAAACCGGATCGATCTGGGAGATCTTATGGATGTCGACTGGTCAGTCTCTGTCGGAGAAGATGTCATGACAGAAGAAGAGCTTTCACTGCTGAGAAAACTTAAAACGCCACTTGCAAACATCAGGGGAAAATGGGTACTCCTTTACCGTGATGAGCTTGAAAAGGTAATGGATGGGCTCAAAAAATTACCTCGGGAAATTACAAGAAGAGAGGCTCTTATCTCGTCGTTCAGGGAGAGCAAGGGAGATATCCCGCTTTCTGCAATTAACGGTTCGGCGTGGCTTGATTCAGTCCGGGCGGTCCTTACCGGAACTGAACAGATCGAGCAGATCAGAGAGCCGGAGGGGTTTTGCGGGGAACTGAGGCCATACCAGATCAAGGGATTATCCTGGCTGTCATGGCTTGCCGAGATAGGGCTGGGAGGATGTCTTGCGGATGACATGGGCCTTGGGAAGACAGTACAGGCCCTGGCATTGCTGAAAACAAGGATATTGAGGGGAGAAAAGGACCCGGTCCTGCTTATATGTCCGACATCGGTCATAGAAAACTGGCGAAGGGAAGCTGAACATTTTGTTCCCGATCTCTCTGTACTCATACACCATGGAACCAGGAGGCCCAAAGGGGAGAAGTTTGTTGGATCCGTAAAGGGAAAAGATCTTGTGATCTCTTCCTATTCGCTACTGCACAGAGACAACGAAACATTCAAAAAGGTGGACTGGTCCGGAGTTATTTTAGATGAAGCACAAAATATCAAAAATCCTGAAACAAGGCAGTCGAAGGCGGCACGTAACATTAAAGCGCAGTGGCATTTTGCGCTTACAGGCACTCCGGTAGAAAACCACGTGGGAGACATGTGGTCGATCATGGAATTTTTGATGCCGGGACTGCTGCCTAACAAATCGCGTTTCGTGAAGGATTTTATGCGTCCGATACAGGCCGGTGATTCAAGTGCCCTCCAAAAGATCAAAAAGATAACAGGGCCTTTCATACTGAGAAGACTTAAAACAGACAAGACCATTATTTCTGACCTTCCTGAAAAAATCGAAACAGAGGTCTTCTGTTCGTTGAACAGAGAACAGGCTTCACTCTACGGAGCTGTTCTCGACAACCTTGAAGAGAAACTTACCGGGTCAAGCGGGATCAAACGGAAAGGGGCTGTCCTTTCTGCGATAACATCCCTGAAACAGGTTTGCAACCATCCCGCGCTCTACCTTAAGGACAGATCTCAGATAGCGGGACGTTCCGGAAAACTTGCGCGTCTGACTGAGATCGCAGAGGAGATGCTGAGCGTTGGTGACAGAGCGCTGATTTTCACTCAATACGCTGAGATGGGAGCCATGCTCAAGAATTATCTTCAGGAGACATTCGGAAGAGAAGTGCTCTTTTTGCATGGAGGGGTAGAGAGACAAAAAAGAGACGAAATGGTGAGAAAGTTCCAGGAGTCTAAAGATGCTCCGCCATTTTTTGTCCTCTCACTCAAGGCGGGCGGAACCGGCCTCAACCTTACCGGTGCCAACCATGTTGTGATGTTTGACAGATGGTGGAATCCGGCTGTTGAACAGCAGGCGGTTGACAGAGCATACAGGATAGGCCAGAAAGAAAGGGTCCAGGTACATTATTTCTGCTGCAAGGGAACATTGGAAGAAAAAATCGAACTGATCATCAAATCAAAGAAAGATATAGCGGATTCTGTGGTATCAGCCGGAGAAAACTGGCTGACCGAGATGACAGACAGCGAACTGCGGCAGCTTTTCAAGCTCAGCAGGGATGCTGTAGAGGATATGAGTTAAATGTATAGAAGAAGAACTTCCTGGACATACAATAAACCTCTCAGCACAAAGGGAGGGATAAAATCACGTGTCAACAGAGGCCGCTTCCACGGCTTAAACTGGTGGTCCAAACGCTGGATAGAGATCCTTGAAGGGAGCATAGATTCTGCGCGCCTTGCCAGAGGAAGGAGCTATGCAAGACGTGGACAGGTCGTGGATATAGAGATAGAGCCAGGTCTTGTAACCGCATCAGTTCAGGGCACCAGAAAGAAGCCGTATCAGATAAGGCTCGGATTTGAGATCCTGTCAGACGAAGCAAAGGCGCTTCTTCTTTTCCGTTTTAGGGAGAGATCATCGTTCGCGGCCACGCTTCTGGCGGGGGAGATGCCTGAAGAAATGGAAAAAGTCTTCAAGGAAGCGGGAGTAGGGCTTTTCCCGAGTAAAACCGCCTTGCGACGTTTTAAATGCAGCTGCCCGGACGATGCGGTCCCGTGCAAACATATCATCGCAGTCCTTCTGCTTCTTGCCGAAGTATTTGAAGATGATCCCTTTCTGCTGCTCAAACTGAGAGGGGTCAACCGTGATGCTCTAATCAACCTTTTGACGCTTGAGACATCCGACGATAATGGGGAGACACCCTACGAAGAAGACGAGGACTGGGAAGACGGGAATGGCTCGGTAGTAAGCGGAGGGTTTGAAATTACAGCGGAAAATATCCCTGATACTGAGGAAGAGAGCGACAGAGGATCCCTTTACCCGAAATGGTACGGTGAGCAAGTCCCTGAATTCAAATATACAATAGAAGAAAAGGAAAGGCGTATTGCAGCATTGGAGATCATAAACGATTTCCCTTTCTGGAAAGGTGAACTGCCCTTTCGTCAGTCGCTGAGCCAGTACTATGACCGGGCCGCCGCTTCTGCCGAAGAGATACTGACAGGAGAGAAAAAGAAAACTCTGGGACGTCCGCGTAAACTTATATAGGCAAATACAAAAGGAGAGAGCTTTGTGCTACCTCCGTATTTTTTATGTTGAAAGATTTCTTTCTGTGAAACTACATACCGGGGTAATTGAAATCCTTTACCTCAAGGGATGAGTAGATATTTGTTATCTCGTCGATTTTTTCTCTGAGATGAGAGGAATTGGGTTCTTTTTCCGATTCGCGCTTGATGCTGTATTTCTTGAAGAAGAAGTTGTTGTCCTTTGCACCCTCTACTCCGAAGACCTCTTTGTACATCATTAGGTCCACCGGCATTTCGAAGTCCTTTGCTACATCCTTATAGTCGAAAAGCACCCAGATCTCTTTAAATCCTGACCACGCTATTGCTGAAATGCACATAGAACAGGGGTCATGACTTGCAATAAAAATGCAATCTGAAGGTTTAGGATGGTCTTTAATTGAGAAAAAACGAAGGATAGTATCTATCTCACCGTGAAAAATAGGATTTCCCTGCCTGTTGTTGGTTCCGGCAACTATAGTCTTAAATGTTTTTGCATCGAGGACCAGCCCGCCAAAAACATGATTCCCTTCTTCTACCCCTTTTTTTGTGAGCGGGAGAAGGTCATCTTTGATAGCTCTGAGAATGCTTTCAATTTTAGTCATCAACCTGATCAGCTCCTTTATGTCTTTGTCTTTATTGAATATTACCAGATAGCACTAATGTAACATTGCCGGCGGTCCTTTGTCCATCATTTACTGTTTTTACATGCAAGTCTTTATAAAAGAAGAAGAGAGGCTAAGCGTATTTTTTCGATGTTCCCTTTCTCCATATCAGGCCAATCGTTACGGCTGTAAGCAGTAGGAAAGCGCCGAAGCCTACAAAAATCTTTTCCATACCAAGCTTGGTTCCGCATATTCCGCATACTATCGGTCCAAAAAAGTATCCCATACCCCAAAAAAGATAATAAGCTCCGGAAATAGTGCCCTTTAGATTGTCAGGGGCCTTTTCATTGAGGAAGGCCATCGAGGAAACAAAAAAACCGCCCAGTGATCCTGCCGCAACACCTAGCAAGAGAGTTGAGGAAAGTTTACTTGCATAGGGGAAAAGGCTCCAAGCGATAGCAGAAGAGATTAGACCAAGTATCATGAAGGTCTCTCTTCCATATCTGTCTGATAACGGGCCGTATAAAAACTGGGCCCCGGCTATGCATATATACAAAACTGAAAAAACAATGCCGATATCCATTCCCCCGAATTGTTTTACACTAACCAGCCAGCCTGGGGCAATACTTAACATAAGTCCCTGTCCGCAGCCGTAAAGGGCTATCCCGACAAGTACTATCCTGACAGGCAGGTCTTTAAGAAGCCTAAAAGCCTTTTTGATTTCAAGAGATTCTTTGACGCTTCCGGGGAGAGGTTTTCGGTTCTTTTGGGTGATTAATATTATTATAAATGCCAAAGCACAAAGTGAACTGAAGAAGAGGAAACCGCCCCGTTCTCCGAAGAGATTAGGCATTACGGGCACCAGCAGTGGTCCAAGTGCAAGCATGCAGTAGATTGCAGCAGTATATATACCAATCATTTTACCTTTATGGTGAGGGTATGCTATCGAGATCAAAGCCGGTGCAGTGGCCCAAACAGGTATTTCTCCCGCTCCCTGTACGGCTCGTCCTATAAAGATAGGCAGGGCTGAACCCGAAAAGTAGAAAATTATGCCTGATGCTGCAGAGAGAAAATAGCCAAACAGTAAAAAAGGCTTAAAGCCATACCGGTCAGAAAGGTTTCCGAAAGGTACCTGAAGAAAGATGTAAGGAAGTGCGAAGCTCGAAGCCAGAAGTCCGACTAAAGATGCGTCTCCTCCTGAAAGTGTTATTACTCTTGCTGGTAGTACGGAAGTTACGATTCCCACGCCCAGCATTGATACAGCGGCTGCTGCTGCAAGACCTAAAAAAGTTTTCAAACGGCTTTCAGACAAATGTGACGCCCCCATGTGTACACAAAAAATAATAATCACAATAATAGTTATACCACTAAAACAGTAAGAACTGTCAAAGAAAAGAGGAGACAGCGGCATTTTATTCTTATCAAACACCTGAAAGCAAAGGTTAATCGAGGTTATCACCCTTGCCAAAAACATAAAAACAGAATAACATATCCGTTATTCCATTATTAAGATCTGGCATCTAATTTTTGTTTGCCAAGTTTATTTTAAGGAGTATCAGAGAATATGATCACTAAAGAAAAAGAGCTCCCGATTCTAAAGATAGGAAAACATCAGCCCAAATATCCGATAGTACAGGGCGGGATGGGGGTCATGATATCAGGTCCCAAGCTTGCCGGAGCAGTAGCTGCGGAAGGTGGTATAGGAACGCTTGCATCAGTGGGGCTTGGTGTTCTTACAGAGGGATACAACGCCAAAAATTTTGCGGAACGCAATAGTGAGATGCTTAGCAAATACATAAAACAGGCAAAAGATTTGGCAATGGGTGGTGTGATCGCAGTGAACTGCATGTGCGCACTCTGTGATTATGAATCTCTTGTCAGGACATCATGCGAGGCTGGTGCCGACATTATCGTGTCAGGTGCCGGACTTCCCCTTAAGCTTCCCGAACTTACAGAGGGCTTTCCCGATGTTGCGCTTGTTCCTATTGTGAGCAGTGTAAAGGCGGCGAATATTATTATAAGCCGCTGGAAAAAACATTACGGCCGCTGCCCGGACGGTATCGTAGTAGAGACCCCGAACACCGCGGGAGGACATCTTGGAGCGAGAGACATCGAACAGGTATCAGACCCTGCTCTCTCTCTTAAGGTCGTTGTACCCGCCCTGGCAGATTACCTTAAAGAAAAAGCACTCGACATTCCTATAATTGCCGCCGGAGGTATATGGGACAGCAATGACATTTCAGAAGCATTTTCCATGGGTGCAAAAGGGGTACAGCTTGGGACGCGTTTTGCTGCAACAGAAGAGGGCGACGCTTCAGACAGGTTCAAACAGTCATACGTGGACGCAAAAGAGGAAGATGTAGTCCTCATAAACAGCCCATGCGGACTTCCCGGTCGTGCTATCAACAGCCCTATGGTAAAGCGTTACCTTGCGGGAATACAGGAAAGAATGCCCTGCAGGACCCCCTGCCTGACCCACTGTATATGCAGGATCAAGCATGAGACCTTCTGCATCGCGGATGTGCTTGTCAACGCATACAGGGGTAACTGGGAGGATGGTCTTTTCTTCTGCGGGACCAACGTGTTCAAGGTGAAATCGATAATGAAGGTAAAAGACCTGATGCAAGAACTTCTTGAGGGGTTTAAAATCCCCGAGCTAGCCCTTCCTCCGATCTCCTGATAAATCAAGTATTTCTAAAGCACCCCGAGAAACATTCGGGGTGCTTTTTTCGCTAAATCATCAAAATGAGAGACGGATAATATTGCTGTCCGGCTATACGTTTCCGATAAACACGTTGTCAAGGCTTCTCTTTGCGATGTCACAAAGGAGCCCCAGCAGATCAATATCCGTAGGCATGCAGTCAGACATGTTTCTTTGCGGGAAAAACCTTGTGATGTGAAGAGGTATGGACCTGTCTATTCCTGCCACCCACACGGAGAGGGCCTTCATCTCTTCTTCGGAATCATTCATCCCGGGTACGATCAGGGTGGTTAGCTCAACATGCGATCTCTTTGCCGCAAGAGTTATGAAATCCTGAACTGTCGTAAGATCGCCACCCATCTTTCGGTAAGTCTCTTCCGAAAAACTTTTAAGATCGATATTGAAGGCATCGATCCATGGCAACACCTCTTCAAGGATATTGGGAAGAACGCATCCGTTCGTTACGATGACGTTTTTCATTCCCAGTTTCTTTGTCTCGATAGAGGCATCTCTTACATATTCATATCCGATCATCGGCTCATTGTAAGTGAAAGCCACGCCGATATTCCCTTTATCTTTTAGTTCCACAGCCATTTGTGCCAGTTCGGAGGGTGATACGTACCTTGTCCTTATGTCCCCCTCTGAAGCAGTCGCAATCGAATAGTTCTGACAGAAAGGGCAGTCCATGTTACAGCCGAAAGTGCCGACAGAGAGGATCCTGCTCCCCGGGTGAAATCTCGCAAGGGGCTTTTTTTCAATGGCGTCGAGGCCTATCGATACGAGTTTACCGTAATTGATCGATACGATCTTGCCGCCGTCATTCTTCCTTGCCCGGCAAAGGCCGATTTTTCCCTCTTCCAAAGCGCAATGGTGCGGGCAGACATCGCATCTCATCTTAGTTGTACCTGATGACTTCGAATCGCTGCAGACTGACCTTTTCGCCCTTCCTTATTCCCGCTTTTTGCATGGCTATCGATATCTGCTCTTCAACGTTATCGATACCTTCAAGATTGGGAAGGAGCAGTCCGCGTCTGTGACCACTGGATACTATCACACCGTATCTTTTTACATCGAGATCTTCAGATGAATCGATATTTTCGGTTTCACCAAGTATATCAACGCTGTAGACAAGGTCTTTGAGTTCCGAGGACGTGACCGGCGGAAATCTTGGATCCCTTGCCGCGGCACTTATGGCATTCTGAATTATCTCTTTTGCAATATTGTCTTCGGTCGCGGATATAGTACCGATACATCCTCGAAGCTGACCGAATTTTTTGAGCGTCACGAAGGTTCCTGCTCTTCTTTTGAGAGCTTCTTCCGGAAGATCTTCCGGAACAGCGATCCTATCTCCGGTCGATACATATTTTTCTATCGTCTTCCTGGCGAGATTTACATAAGGGCTCTCCTGTTTTTTCAGTTGATCCATTATTCCCTCATCCTCCTTATCTTATGCAGAAAGAAATTTTCTGGTTTGGTCGGGCTCCCCAGGGATAAAGGTACAGACTCCGTAGCCGACACCGAAAGGGCCTTCGTATGAGAGCATTTCGGATTTTACGGACATCCCGTCGAAGCATCCCGCCATTATCGTGAAGGACCTGTGTCCGCATTCGGCAGCCTTTTCGAGGAAAGGATCCGGAAAATCAAAAAGCTCTCCAAAATCACCCCTCGACATCACATCCATTATCTTTCTGTCATACTCAGGGCCTTCTGCTCTGTAACCGTAAGGACCATCCTTTTTGAGCACATGAGAGAGATCTCCGCTTGCAACTACGCAGACGGTCCTGCCAAGGTCTTCAGCAGTCTTTTTGATCAGTGTCCCAAGCTTGTAGTGCTCGCGAAGCGGCATCCCCGAAAGCCCTATCCTTACTATCTTGCACGGGATCATCCCGCCGTATGCTTTTTTCAAAAAATAGAGAGGCACAGTCGTCGCGTGATCCAGCCCTTTTTCACGTTCGCCCGAAGTTCCGGCTCTGATGTTTTCCTTAAGGGCTTTTTTTTCAAGCTCAGAAACAAATTCAGAGTCGTAATCCACTTCAAACCCGACCTGATGCGCCCCGAACTTACCCAAGTCTCCAAATGCCGACTTACCGGGTGAAATATGAAAATAGTCGGAATAAAAGGCACTGTGAGGAGAGAGGATCACAATAGCTTCAGGTCCCAGCCCGGCTATGAGCTCAGCGGCCTTTGCAAACCCGGCTATCGTATCTTTAATTTTTACTTCCTCACCTTTGCCGACCTCAGGAACGATCAGCGGCGGGTGCGGAACCATTACAGCTGCGAGTATTCCCATTTATACCGCCTCCTTTTTCAACATGGGCAGTTATATTTTGATGATGATTTTACTTGTTTATTATAATACCAGACTATTAAAAGAACATAGGCCGTCCCCATTCTGAAAGGCGGTCCCTGTAGTGAGATCAGCTTATTCAGAAAATGTTTTTAGGCCTATTCCAGTTCGTAAGCAAGCCAGCCCGGGATGCCGGGCTTTGTGTTCTCTTTTTTTGTTGAAGAATGGCAGGATCTTATCGAATATGCCTTTTCTCCTGTTTCGATGATAAGTATCCCGAATGCAGCTTAGATGCTTGCAATATTTTCATCTCTGCTCTTTCCCGTTTATAATAGGGCTGTTCATGATAAGCCGTTATTGTTTTACTAATAGAAGAGACCGCGGCTATGCTGCCTTTATTACAGGGAGGATATATTGATGAAAAAGATCGTTCCTGAGTACAAAAAAGAGAATAAAGGGCATTACAGCCCTGAGATATTGTCAAACGGGATGCTCTACATCTCAGGTCAGCTTTCGAGAGACCCGGATACAGGAAATGTAGCTTCGGGAGGTGCCCGCGAACATACAGCCCTTGCGCTCGCCAACATGCAGTCGCGGAGGTACCAAGATGAATTTTGTCTGCGATAAATGCGGCACTAGTGAGAGCACAAGGACCCGCAAGCCCAAGTGTGAGTGCGGCGGGCTCTGGAAGCTTGATTTTGATGCACCCCGCTATGATCCATCGCGTATAGACAAAAGCATCTGGGGGATGTTTCGCTACAATGAGTTCATGGCCCTCGAAGACGAAACATGGCGGGAAGTGACGATGGGAGAGGGAATGACCCCGATAGTAAGTTTCAGTGATGATGTGCTTCTCAAAATGGATTATTTCATGCCGACCCTCTCCTTCAAGGACAGGGGCGCAGCGGTCCTTATCGCCCACTGCAAAGCGATAGGTGTGGATTCTGTTGTCCAGGACAGCAGCGGCAACGCCGGAAACAGCGTGGCGGCATACTGCGGAAGATGCGGCATAGACTGTGAGATCTTTGTGCCGGAGGGGACGTCCCCCAAAAAGATAGACATGATAGAGGCTCACGGTGCACGTGTGAACATAGTCCCCGGATCGCGCGACAACTGCGCCGATGCCTGCAGGGCCAAGGTGGAAGAAGAGGGTAAATATTACGCCAACCATGTTTATAACCCTTTCTTCTACGAGGGGACCAAGACATACATATACGAAGTTTACGAACAGCTGGGCAGGATCCCTCAGAATATTTTTATCCCGCTCGGAAACGGCACGCTCTTTATAGGCGCGATAAAAGGGCTCGAAGAACTTCTTGCAGCCGGAGCTATAGACAAGATGCCCAACATAGTGGCGATCCAGAGCGAGAACTGCGATCCATTTGTGAAGGCTGTTGAGGCCGGTGAAAAAATACCGGCAAAAGTGTCCCCCAAGGCCACTCTTGCCGAAGGGATAGCTATAGGTCGTCCAGCCCGCGGAGAAGAGATACTTCAGTACATTTACAGACATGGAGTCAGGCTTATAAGGGCCCCGGAAGATAAAATACTTGAAACAAGGTCAATACTGGCTAAAAAAGGCATCTACTGTGAACATACCGCCGCGGCAAACTACGCCGCATACCTTAAATACTGCGAGGTACACGGAAAAACGCCAGACAGCCTGCTTACGATGTGTGGAGCGGGGCTCAAATCAGATCACTGATAAAGAATTATTGGAACATGGTTCCCCCTTACGGAGGGCCAAAGATCTATCTCAGAGATTACTTAATTTTCCTTATCAGTGGCTGAGCGGCACATCTCAGTGAGCCGTCCTGACCGTTGTGGGTCCCGAAAAATACTCTGTGGACTTTAATATTCCTCTTCTCAAGTTCAGCCTACAGATATCTGTTGTCGTTGTGCTCATTGAAAGACATGGGGTAGTTTTTGCTGTCGACCGGTATTCCGTTTACCGCAAGCCTCTGCACGCTCTCAATCTAAGTATAGATTGAAAAAGGGATGATTGCACAGCAAAATTGTCCAAACTTTTAAAAATTTGATTGATCAAGGAATAAGAAGCATATAAATACACGGAAAAAGCGGTGATATAATGGACAGACAGCAAGCCCTAACAACCAGGCAAGGTCTTTACAAAGAGAGTGGAATGGATGGACAGATTCTTAGATCTCTTCTCGTATGATAAAACACCAAACATGGGCAGAGAGGAAGAAATCTCTCCCTTCAGGGTCGTTTTTGAAAAAAAAGCCATCGTTCAAACTCTTATTATTACCGCATTTACATTATTGCTGCTGACAGCAGTTGCCCTTGTGTGGCCATGGGAGGATCTGCCGCACCGACGACCGTTTAACATGGTTTTGAAGTTGATGCTCTCAGGACTTGTCGCAGCGGTGGCAGAGGAGATCTTTTTCAGGGGCTGGATGCAGCCGACACTGAGGAGGAGATATTCTGCTGTAGTTTCAATAGTGGCTGTAAACCTCGTATTCGCCCCACTGCATCTTATTGCTGCTCCCTATCTGATTTCGCTCCTCACTTTCTTTCCGGGGCTGATAATGGGGTGGCTTCGTGAGAGATATGGAAATATACTGCCTTCAATAATTTTTCATTTTCTGGGAAACGTATGGGCGATCTGGTTTTTCCCTTCGCCTTTTTAAAATTATAGGATGTCATGGCAGTGAAGCGTAGAAATAAATGGTAATATATTAAGATAAGATCACAAAACTGATAAAACAAAGGAGACAGGCTGATACTTATGAAAACGAAAAAAATTATTGATAAACGGCGTGGCTTTACCTTGATAGAAATAATGGTAGTCGTTGTGATCATTGGCCTCCTTTCGGCTCTTGTCGGGCCCAGGTTGATCGGGCAGAGTGAAGAGGCAAAAATAAAGACTACAAGGACACAGATAGCACAGCTGGAACAGGTTTTGGGTCTTTTCCATCTGGACAACGGCTTTTACCCGACGACAGACCAGGGTCTGGCGGCGCTTGTAAAACCTCCGACCACTCCTCCCGAACCGCTCAATTATAAAAAGAACGGTTACATGAAAAAGGTTCCCAAAGACGCCTGGAGCAGGGAGTTTATTTATGAATCTCCCGGCAGGAACGGGGACTTCGATCTCTTTTCATACGGAGCGGATGGCCAGGAGGGCGGAGAAGACTCAAACTCAGATATAACAAACTGGGAATAGCGAAAAGGCGCAGCTCGATCGAGCTGCGCCTGCTTTTATCCCATCTTTTCCGTGTTGCATCAGGCTGCCCGTACAGCCGGATGCAACGTACTGTTCACATGCCGGATCATTTCGTGTTGCCTAAATCAGTTTGAAGAGACCTAATCATTATTTGGAAGGAACAGGGCAGGGATGGAAAGGGCAGCCGCAATAATAAAAAAGTATAAGAGAGCGATAATGTTCTTTTCTCCATTCGTTATCATGGCAGCCGCAGCGGTATCATTGTATGTGGCAGGTGAGCTGTGCCTTTATGACCCCAGGAGCGCTTCAGGTGACGAAGTGGTCTCAATAGGCGGCAGAGATCTGCTGTACATGTCTGATCTTACTCTGCCCGAGAGGGAGCTATACCGCACGCTGTCCAAAAACGGAGGTATAGTAACTGATAAGCTGATGTCCTCCATGGGCGACGACAGACATTGGGACGAGGTCATTCTTAAAAAAGATGAATCTGTGGAATTTGCCGCAAAAAAATATCAGATCCCGGCAGAA
>JAAZCN010000243.1 GCA_012513245.1 Synergistaceae bacterium
AAGCAACTGGTAGACTTGTAATCAAACTTCCTGAAGATTACCGGATGTTAAAAGGCAGTCCTTACGACATCACGCTTGAGGAAGGCGACCGTCTCTACATTCCCGACAAACCTGGGACTGTCCAGGTCATTGGTTCAGTCCTAACCCCAGCTGCCTTCGTTTACAGAGAAGGACAACCCTTCAATGCCTATGTCAAGATGGCCGGAGGCTACAGCACTTCAGCCAGTCCCAGACGGACATACATAATGAAAGCAGACGGCTCCACGATAAGGGCACTCGCAGGCAACAAACCGCGCATAGTAGAGGAAGGCGACTTCATCGTAGTCCCCGAGAAAGTCCAATTCTCATCATCCATGCGCAATACATTGAACATAGTGGATATTATCTATAAATTTGCGCTGGGTGTTGCGGCGGTCAATAACATCACGAAGTAAAACAAATATGTTTTACTTCTGGTGAATTGCCTCGCTTAGCGCGGCGGAGAATTACGACATGAACCATATCGTGGAGAATTTACGACTTTGTAGTCGCGGAGAAATAGAGCATTAAACATTGGTCATACAATAAAGAATCAGTTGCAATCAGGGTGGTGAGATCTGTTGCAAAATACTACATTTTATTTTCAAAATCTCGACATCTACAAGCTTGGAAAGAGAATCGTAGTCGATACATATAAGCTTACTGATAACCTCCCTCCCAAGGAGAGGTTTTGCTTGATAGATCAGATGAATCGGGCTGCTGTCTCCGTTCCATCTAACATAGCCGAGGGAGTTGCAAGAAATACCAGAAAAGACAAAATTCATTTTCTTAACATCTCTTTTGCTTCTTTAATGGAACTAGTGTGTCAGGTCGAAATATCAAAAGATTTAGGATATATCAATGAGAATCAATTAAATGAATTTAGTTCAAAAGTAAAAACCTGTGCAATTAAAATTAGCAATTACGTGGCCTTTTTAGGAAAAACTAATTTACAAAAAACTTAGACGCAGTTTTTTTACGAACTAATTCTCCGCGACAGCAACATGTCGCAAATTCTCCACGACATTATTTCTATGTCGTAAATTCACCGCGGAACGATCTAGTCCGCAATTTCACCAGATGCACTACGTGCATCGAAGGAGCCAACCATGGAAAACAACACTAACCAAACAAACCGCCCCGCCACCTCTGCGCCTAGCTACCCCGCCCCTTCCGGCAGCGCCATCTACCAGGTTAGCCTCCTCGACTTGGCGGTCATCCTCGTGCAACAACGCTGGTTTATCGTAAAACTCACTACTGTTTTCGCGGTTATCGCTATCATTTACTCGCTTCTGGTAACTCCTATATACACAAGCACCCTGCAGATAATGCCTCCGGGAGGAGGGAGCTCAGGATCAGGCGCGGCTGCTATGCTGGCTGCCTCTGGACTAGGAGACCTTGTTGGAGGATTTGGTGCAGCTGCACAGGGTGACACTGTTGTGGGTGTAACAAAAAGCACTATAGTTTTAGATAATATAATTGATAAAAACGGGCTTTTGACCAGAGAATCTGAAGGCTTCAGCTTGTTCGGAACAATTAAAGGGCTATTCGCATCGAAGGATGACAAACCTGAACCCAAAATGCGGACCAATGTCCGTGCAGGACTTTCTGATCAAATTCAATCTGCTGCGGACAAAAAAAGCGGGATAATTACTGTTTCTGTATCAGACACATCTGCAGAAATGGCAATGCAGCTAGCTCAGTCAGTTTTTGACGAAACACTTCATGTAATGCAGAACGTAGCAGTAACTCCCTCGGCAAAACAAAGACTCTTTATCGAGGAGCAATTAAAAGAAAATAATAAGGCCCTTATCGCAGCAGAAAGGGATCTTACCATGTTTCTTAAAGACACCGGCATGGCATCCCCAAGTGGGACTCCTTCAGACATCGGCTCCCTCGGTTTACTCCAGGCCCGCATGGTTGCGAAAGAGATAGAAATAAAGGCGGCAAGAAGATTTGCCACAGATGCCAATCCAAAACTGAAGCAACTACAGGCTGAATACAACGCTATGCAAAAGCAGTTTGAAGCTAACAAAGGATTGCGCAGCGCAACCTCACCAACAGGCAATATCAAAAACATAACAGAATCCTCATTGCAGTACGCAACTCTCTTCCGTGAATACAAATTCAGGGAAAGCCTTGTAACCATCCTTCTCAGACAATACGAGACAGCAAAAATACAAGAGGCACAGGACCCTGTTGTAATCCAGCTCCTGAGTCCACCAACAGTGCCCGAAATAAGATCAAAACCACAGCGTTCTAAGATAGTTATCCTGGCTACTCTGTTAGGCGGCTTCTTGGCTGTATTTATTGCTTTCATAAAGCATTTTATGAGCCTGTCAGCAAAGGATCCCGAAGTAGCACCCAAGATAGCCTTTGTTAAAAATGCTATCGGTGCTGATTTGGGGAGGATTTTCAGAAGAAAGAAGAACTGCGGCAAGTAAAGTGTTGTGTGGTCGGTCAAACAATTGTCCAACGTTGTCAAACAATGGTCAAGCAGTTGCTAGGGGCGGACATGAAGGGTTCAAAGAGAACCACTCCCTCGTCTTCCCGGTAAGCAGTTGATCAGAAGGGCACCGTTTACCGTAAGGCAAACATATAAAAATACCATAATGCAACGATTATCTTATCGTTGCATTTATCGTTATATTTTAAATCGATTTATTGTTTATCGTTGCATAACAGTTGCAACGATGCGGTAACGAAAATTATATAGGCGTTGTACTTGCTGTCTGGTAGCAACTACAACAACTCAGCTACCGGTAGTTTGACCGCACTAAGACCGCTTCACAATTCCAAAATCTCCAGGATTTCTTCAACTTGCTCTCTCAGTTCAGCAGCCACTACCATCGCCGCTTCAAACCTTCTGCTGGCCTGGGTAACACCAGACTCCGACAGAAGGAACAGGCTCCCTATCTCCTTCAACTTCGCCCCGCTGTAACGATGACACAAATATATAGCTGCAAGCCTTCCTAACCTTCTGTTGTCAACAAAGACTTTTCTAGCGATCTCGTTGACCTTTTCAGGGTGAGGCTTTTCTTTAAGTTCTCTAAGTGAGGGAAGGTCTCTGTCCGAAGGTCTGTCGGCAAGCATCTTCTGTTGGATCTCCCGGACAAAATCCTCGCTGCCCAATATAGTCGAGGCTACAACTTCCATAAGCGGGCTTATGTACCCTCCGGTAACCTTCTCGTTTACATAACTCTTGTAGTTTCGCCGGGATTCAAGGACTTCTTTTCCAAAGTAGCCAAGGATAAACCTGGTGGTTAACCACAAGGGCTCACCGCCTTGTGTATAAAAGCGGTAACTCGTCCATCGGTAGTCTTCAGGGACCTTAACCATCGCAGCCCTCACGGGGTTTAGGTGAATGTAGCGGGAAAGCTCAGCTGCGTAAGCGTCAGCCTGCACCAAGATCGCCTTGTAGCGCCCCTGAAGAAGATGTCCGACCCGTTTGTGCTTGATGTTGAAGTAGGAGGTGTACGAACTGTTGATATGCTTCATTATCAGGGATAAGTTCCCTAATGGAGTCTCAAGTATCAAATGATAATGATTGGTCATCAGGCAGTAAGCATGTATTTCCGCTCCGTATCTCTCCGATGCTGAAACAAGGTATGATAGGAACTTCTCCCGGTCAAAATCACTTTTGAAAATATCCTTCTGTTCATTGCCTCTGGAAGTTACATGATAAAAAGCTCCAGGATATTCGATCCGCAAAGGCCTTGCCATATTTTAGCCCCCATGATCACTGCTCTTTTACAAATGTAGGTCTGACCAAATTATCTCTAACAAGCACTTGACCATTCTGCCACTTATCCACATTTTGTCAATTGTGTAGGTCTGACCCCAATGTCATGTCCTCTTTGACGAGCACGACGTTAGAGTCGTGGCTTTTCCATGATATATAAAGGAATAATACTTGCCGGAGGTTCTGGATCACAATCTCTAAACCGCGAAGTTATCCACATTTTGTCAAAT
>JAAZCN010000244.1 GCA_012513245.1 Synergistaceae bacterium
AGCCAACACAGTTGCTGTTATTCCGTCAACGTCATAATCTCCATACACTACAACATCAGATTTTTCGTTTAATGAGCGAAAGATATCAACCGCTACTGAATTCGTAGCTCCCAGGTCCAGTTGCTCAAGCATGCTCTCCATATCAGGACATAACCAGCTATTTATGACAGAATCGGTGGTTTCTGAAGTAACTCCCCTCATTTCCAGCAGAGCAGCCTGAAAAAGGGAACAGTCTAAACGTGATGCTATCTCTGTTGCGGTTTGTCCAGGCCGATAAATATTGAATCCATCTTTTGAGCAAATAACTACCAAAACTACTCTACCGTTCCGCTGTGTTCTTTTTCCTCAAAATCTTGTTTAGGATATGCATCCTCAGATGAATGCACAGCATTTCTTGCTGCAACGACTGATTCAAGTATCGTCTTTTTTTCTGTCTCTACAGCGGCGATTCTTTCATCCTTAGCCTTGAGCTCTTTTTTATATTTACCTCTTACTTCGAACATTGAGAAAATTGAGAAGATCCACATTATAGCTGCCCCTGAGCAGAAAACCAAAACTTCCCATACTCCCTGAGGAAGCACCCATTCAAATATCAGGAACCTGACTGTAACATCTCCTATGTTCTGGAAAGCAAAAAGCGCTGAAAGGAACATGGTTATAGTTATCGCTAGAATATAGCTTTTCATAAAACCCCTCCTCATTGGTAGGCAATCAAAATGCGTTATTGTTTAAGTGTCTATAATACAACAAAATGAACGTAAAGAGAAAAAAAAAGAGAGGCACAAGGCCTCTCTTTAAAATTAAAAAATATTTTTAGAATTTAGGATAGCGCAAATACCACTCTGTAACGATAGTACTCGCTATGTAAATTGAACTGTATGTACCTACAACTATACCGATAAGGAAAGCAAAGGCAAAATTACTTATGACTTCCCCGCCGAATATGACCATTGCCAGAACAGGAAGAAGAGTAGTAAGTGATGTGTTTATCGTCCTTGCAAGTGTCTGGTTGATCGATAGGTCAACAAGCTCAGCTACACCTTGAGTGCGGATATTTGTCCAATTTTCACGTACACGGTCGAGGACCACTATAGTGTCATTAAGCGAATATCCCACAACAGTCAATATAGCGGCTATGAAAGGGACAGATACTTCTTTGCCTGTAAGGCTGTATACCCCCAGCATTATGATCGTATCATGCATAAGTGCAATGACTGCAGCGATACCGAAACGAAACTTGAATCGAAACGCCATATAACTGAGGATCCCCATCAAGGCGAGACCAAGTGCGACAAAAGCTTGCGTACGGAGTTCATGACCCACGACAGGACCGACTTTGTCTATCTTAAGAATTTTTAGTCCGCCAAAATCCTTTTTCAATGTCGCAAGGACTTCTCTTCTTACCGATTCATCCTGTGCCTGGAAACGTATCAGCACTTCATTTTTGTCATAAGCCTGAATAATAGCCTGTCCCTGACCTATTGAACTCAGGCTTTCTCGAATCTGAGCCACTTCAACCGGCGAAGAGAATTCAATCTGAAGAACGAGACCTCCGGTGAAGTCTACACTCAGATTCAGCCCCTTCGTAAAGACCAAGCCAAGAGAAGAAACCACGAGAATGAGGCTTATCACAATGGCACATAGTCTGTATTTCATAAACGGCAATTTCAGTTTTGAAGCATTAAAAGCAACCATTTATAGAGCCTCCTTCAGCGTTTTCGGTTTCCGTCGTGAGAGCATAATCCCAAGCAGCGAACGGGTGACGACAACGTTGCAGAAAACTGCTGAAATAACACCTATGCTAAGCGTAACAGCGAAACCTCTTATAGGGCCGCTTCCGAAATAGAACAACACTGCAGCGGCTATAAGTGTAGTGATGTTTGAATCAAGTATTACGACTAGAGCTTTTCTGAATCCGGCATCCAATGCAGCCATCTG
>JAAZCN010000245.1 GCA_012513245.1 Synergistaceae bacterium
ATGGGCTACATGCCGCCACCTGCTGTATAATGTGAGGAATGAGAGGTGGACGACTATGGATCTTAGGGATATTGTTACCCAAAAGTTTAGCAACATCGAGAAGAAAATTTTTTTCCTTGCCTGGCTCAATGAACAAATAAAAGCAACGAAAAGTCTCATATTCCCGATCCTTGTCGGAGGCAGTGCGGTCCAACTATATACCGGAGGCAATTATGCTTCAATGGATATGGATATTGTCCTTGATGACATTTCGATAGTCACAGGCATACTCAAAACAAACGGTTTTTCTAAAATAGGAAAGCAGTACTACTCCAAGGAATATGATCTTCTTGTTGAATTCGTAAGCGGACCTGCTCCGGTTAAAATTAACAGGCTCAAATATGGCGAACAGTTTGTACTCGTCACATCTCTTGAAGAGATAATCATCGACAGACTAAATGCCGCAAAATGGTGGAATGTTCCAAAGGATCTTGAGTGGGTCAAGGTAATGATTTCAGCAAACAAGAATATCAAACTCGACATGGACTATCTTAGTAAAAGAGCGGCTGAAGAAGATATTGAAGATTATCTTGAAAAGGCTTTTGAAGGAAACGAAAAATAGATCTATCAATTATTTCGAATTGATGAGGTAAAACCATGGATACTGATTCTATCAATGAAATTGATTTCAAAGACATACAAATTTCTCCGGAAGACAAAATAAAGCTTCCGGGCCGTCGTGTGCTTTCAAGCAGGCCATGGAGCAAGGAACAACTCCAGGTATTTATAGAGAGACAGAAATATGTACCGGAGATACTTGCAAAAATGGGTATCGAAATAGTTGATTCGGTCAATTATGAAGAGCTGAAGGAAGAGTGGGCGAGAGGAGATCTCAGTTCCCTCTTTCCAAACGACAAGTGAGGAAGTATAAACAATTGTGAAGCGGCGATTTGTCGAAGGCTTTCGAATATCCCGACTATATCAACGGTAGCGATGGCATAGCAAGGTATTATCAAAGGATTATGCCAAATTATTTATGTGCGAATTTCACGATTTTTTCCTAAAGAATATCTTTTTCCAGTTCCATCAGTAATTCCTCAGCAATTTCTCGGTTTTCAAACCGCATCATGCTTTCCTCGCTTTTCCCATACGAAAGCAGGTTAATGCTTCCATACCAAACCACTCGACGATCCATCACGGCAAGCTTCTGGTGAATGCGTTCTTTCACAATCACTTTTACATTGCTGTTCTTCAAGTCAGCAATAATATCAGTAACTTTTTGCCTGGATGCATTAGAAAAAGATTCTGGCGGCCGAGTAAACACAACAATATCCTTGCCCTGTAGATTAGCTGTTAGAAATAACCGCTTCATTTGGTTTACTCGTCCCTTGCTGAGATAGGGGCTAACAATGATGATCTCGTTTGTTGCCTGCTCCATATCATTGGACAATACAGGCAGGAGATTCTGTTGATTGAAGATGGTTCCGATTTTTGGGTCAGGATCTGCCGTAAATGCCTGAACAGAATAGCCTAAGGTAGAATATGCGGCAAGGCGCTTATAGTACATACGCTCCAAAACTGGGACGTGAATATCAACATAATCATAAACTACAACTTCCTGCTTTCCTTCATAAATCCGATGCAGGCGTCCGGCATATTGGGACACGGTACCCTTCCAAGCGATCGGCATTGTCACGAAAAGAGTATCAAGCTTAGGCATATCGAATCCTTCTCCCACATATTTTCCTGTGGCGACAATAGCCAAAGGTTCGCTCGCAGGTAAATTGCGCAAATCGTTCAAAACAGTTTGCTTTTCTTTCGCGCTCCCCTTTCCACTCAAAAAGAACACGTGTACATCAGGAAAAGCCTTTTGCAATTCAGCCGTTAACATTTTGGCGTGTTCCACACGCTCCGTTAGAATCAGAGGTGTACCTTTTTCCTGAATCACATGGGTGATATCTTGAAGAATAAGGTCATTGCGTGTTTTGCTTTCCGTCAGCCTAGCATATACATCCATGATTGGCCAAGTCTCCGGCTCTGTAACTGGCTTGCGAAATCTTGTGAGGCGGGGTATCAGAATATGAGACAAGCCACGAACCAGTGATTGTTCTTTAGCATCAACGCGGTAACGGATAGGTCCGCATTGCTGAAAGATAATCGGATGGTGACCATCCTGACGGATAGGTGTCGCGCTCAAACCATAGACGTATTTGGCTGTAACCTCACGTAAAACAGTTTCAAAACGCGATGCGGGCACATGATGGCATTCATCCACAATGACCATTCCGTAGTCTCTGACAAGAGGTTTGGCATCACCTCTATCTACCAACGAACCAATGATGGCAATATCGATAATTCCACTCATATGATTTTTACCGCCACCCAAAAGCCCGATCTGAGATAATTGTTTTCTTCTCCCCCTACTCTTTGGCTGTTCTGGTATGGATTCGTCAATCTTTAAAAACCCCTCCAGCGACGCCTTCCATTGGTTCATAAGGGCCTGGGTATGTACCAAAACCAGTGTATTTACTTTGTGGGCGGCGATAACAAAAGCTGCAGTTACTGTTTTTCCAAAGGCGGTTGTAGCGGACAGGACGCCGTTATTATGAGCAAGAAGCGCCTCTGCAGCCATTTTCTGTTCAGCATACAATTCGCCAAGAAAATCAACTTTAATAGGGCGCCCAGATTCTGATATTTCCTGGATTGCGGCAGTAGAACCGACTCCTTTAATCAATTCTAAAAGATTGGTTTCCAGACCGCGCGGAATACAAATATATTCATGAGTTTCCCAAGCAGTACAAATAATACGAGGTTTGTTATATGTGGGTAAATGCATCGCCTGTGATTTATAAAAATCAGGATTTTTAAAAGCCGCCAGACGTTTTACCCGCCCCATCGCCCGTTCGGAACAACCTTGTTTTAGAAGATATATTCCATTGGCGCGAACTAATTCTACAACAGGAGGAAAATCAGAAACGGTAAGAGTGGCGACTGAGGGCCGCTTTCCCCAGGGCTTTAACTCAGTTTCTGTCTCCGCCAGCACACCCAATTCGCTGCTCTTACTTAGCGTTGTCGCCAATTCTTCCGCTTGGGACACAGTAATTTTTTGTACACCGGCAAGATACGCCCATTGGTCGGGATAGGACTCAAACTGTTCATCAACAAATTCGCTGTATCCTTTTTTACGAACCAATCCCTGTAACGGCAACGCAATCAAATTGCCAAACCCGCCAGTAGGCATAGTGTCTTGGTTCGGCAGAAAACGGTCATAGGACGAGAAACTGAGGTTGTGCCGCCGCTCCATCGCAGCGGTCAGCAATCCACTTCCCAACCGACGCGCCGTGGCACAGGATATCGGTTCCTCAAAGAAAAACCAGATGTGAGCGCCATTACCAGAGCGAGATCGTTCCACATAAACACATAAGCAATGCTGGCGACAAACATTCCAAAATACCGTCACATCCTCCTGCCAGTTTTCATCATCAAAATCTGCTACAAGGAATCGGCATGTTTCATCTGGAAGCATCGGATATACACCAACAACATCTTCACCATGTAAATCTTTACCCCTTAAGTGGCGGTCGATGACCTTTTTTGTTAGAGGAAGCAAGTCGCGGTTGGGACACTTTGAACATTTAACCTTCGGTTTTTCACAGACACCTCGAATCCACTCGTTGCCACAAGCCGGAACATAACCAGATTTTCCGGTACGCTTGTTTTCATAACGTTTGGCATAAACATCGGTGCGCCCGAAAAATAGCTGCATGAACAGCTCGATTTTTTCATCGGGACTGCTGCGCTTATGTATATGAGGACGAGACTGTAAATCCAAGGAATTTTGCTTCTTATCTTTCGCAGCTGATACAGAAAGAACGGGGGGCGTCGCAACGGAAGTCACGTCTAATTTTTGCTTCAGTTTAGCGATTTCTGTTCGAAGGGCTGCATTTTCCTGAAGCAGATCATCATATGTGAGTTTATTCTTATATTCTCCGGCCAAATCATTATCCTCTTGTTAATCGTGTCGCAAGAACATCCAACGACATTTATAGTCGATATGATATCAAGTGATAAAGTTATACAATCCACTTTAACACAGTAATAAAACTAAGACTAGCTCCAGCACTCAGGATTATCATATTTTGATTCCTTTATGAATTAGTTTTTCGTTGGGGAGCAGCAGTAAAAGCAGGCGGGCAAGTCCATCCGCCGGGAGTTTGCCCAAACTAAATCTTGAGCTTTTGATTTTATTAATATTTTTTCGACAGATATAATTCCGCATAGATCAAGTTTATTTCTATAAATCAACACTTAGGTGAGATTTCTTCTCAATTAAGTGTTGATTTATTCTGTATTTTGAGTATAATTGAATTCCAAGTGAGAAAAGGAGGGGTCATACATGCTTTTACAATTTAATTTTAAAAATTTTAAGTCCTTCCGGGACGATACCACCTTGGACATGACTGCCACTAAAATTTCTGAGTACACTAACCATGTAATAAAAGTAGGGAAGGAAAAGGTTTTGCCTATTGCTGCCATTTTTGGAGCTAACGCCAGCGGCAAGTCAAATGTACAGGAAGCATTTAGGTACATGTCGAGGTATGTAGTAACCTCTTTCGGCTTCGGCGGAGAGAATTCCGGTAAAGATGACGAATCTGAATTTTTTAAGCCCTTCCCTTTTCTGCTCGATCCTAAAAGCAAAGACGCTGAATCATCTTTTGAAGTATATTTCATTTCTTCAGAAGCAACAGGTGAAAAATCATATAATTATGGCTTTACCGTTGGACAAAACGGGGTAAATGAAGAATGGCTGAACTACAGATCTAAGTCATCGCGTGGTGAATACAAAAAGATATTTTACAGAAATGGAGAAAAACTTGATCTGACAGGGATTCCTGTCAAGAGTCAGGAAAACCTCAGAATCGCTCTTGAAAAAGAAACTTTGATAGTTTCTCTCGGGGCAAAATTAAAAATCGACAAACTAAAATTCATCCGTGACTGGTTTATAAATAATGATCTTGCTGACTTCGGTAGACCTGCGGAAAACTATTTTTTATCAGAAAAGCTTCCCGGAGGTTTCATTGAAAATAAAGAGATCCAGCAAAACGTAGTGGAGTATTTCTCAAAATTTGATCCTTCAATCATTGCATTTGAGATCGAGCCGATCGAAAAAAATGACGAAAAAAAATCCATGAAAGTTAAAATTGAAGCCGTCCACAGAATGATAGGTGCTAAGGAAACAGCGAGGATTCCGTTAAAGCTCGAATCAGCAGGTACGCTTAAGATGTTTGCACTCTATCCATTGCTGCAAAAAGTACTAAAAAGCGGTGGAGTTCTATTTGTTGATGAACTAAACGCAAGACTTCATCCGTTGCTTGTACGTACTTTTGTCATAGCTTTCCTTGATCCCGAAATCAATTCCAAACATGCCCAGCTGATTTTTACTTCACATGAGCCATGGCAACTAAGCAGTAACATGCTGAGACGTGATGAGGTCTGGTTTACCGAGAAAGCGGATACCGGTGTTTCAACACTCTACTCGTTGGCAGATTTTATTGATGAAGATGGCGCAAAAATAAGGAAGGACGAGAATTACGAAAAGAATTACCTTCTGGGAAAATACGGGGCTATTCCCACCATGCAACATTTCGATATGTTTAAGGGAGAATGACCATGGCTAAGAGAGATGGAAAACGAAAGACCCGTGAACAGTTATCAATACGCCGTGTACCTGAGCTAGGTTATTACCTTATAGTAACAGACACTAAAGAAACAGAAAAAAACTATATGAACGGTTTAAGGGATTCTATTCCTGAAGAATTACAAAGAAAACTTGTGATCAAAGTAAGCAATACAAAAACAGACAAGCTTGTCAGCGAGGCCGTCAACCTGGCTTCGCGACAGCCTCAGTACAGAGAACCATGGATCATTTTCGACAGAGACAGAGTCAAAAATTTTGATCAGATAACTAAGAAAGCAGAACAAAACGGCATAAAAGCTGGTTGGTCAAACCCATGCATTGAAATATGGTTCAGCGCGTATCTGGGGAAAATACCGGGATATAATGACTCCGTGACTTGCTGCAATGGTTTTGCACAAACTTATCGTAGAATTACAGGTAAAGATTATGATAAATCAGATACCGGGATATATTCAAAACTCTGCAGGTACGGGAACGAGAAAAAGGCAATTATAAATGCGGAAAGTATACACAAGAAACAAAGTAAATACTGTAATAACCCATCGGAAATGTGTCCTTGTACAACAGTATATGGTCTCGTTAAAGAGATAAAAGATAAGATTGAAAAGAGTGATCCAGTTGAGTGAAGCGATAGTAAATACGGTCAAACTATAGTCAAACGTTGACAAACAATGGTCAAACTGTTGTTAGGGGCAGCCGGAAGTACCTCCGGCGGGAGTCGGTGGTTAGAGCGGTCAAACTATGGTCGTTAGAGACAGCCGGGAGAACTTCCGGCGGGAGTCGGTTGCAAATCTGTTGGGAGTCAGTGGGGATTCAATTGTTAGCACCTCAGGGCCGGGCCTTGCATCGTCTCCCCCGAGTGCTTGTATCGGGGAAGCACCGTTTTCCGTTAGGAAAACATATTAAATCATCCTTAGTGCTCGAACCATTTCGAGTGCGCTTCGAGATCGGGGGCCCAGCGGCTTTGATTTTGATCTTGAAACTCAGTAGTAGTCTAGGTTCAGAGCCACTGGATCCCCGATGGAGGCATTCGGGGACGACGGACAGGGAATATGTCAAAAGCAAGACCTCTGAATTCCTGCATCTCAAAACGCAATCGAAATAGAGAGTGCGGACACTAAGGTTGTTCGATAAGTTTCTCTAACGGAAAATAGTGTCCTCCTAATCAGGAGCATACCAGAAGGACGGAGAGGAGCTGGATTCTCAGGTTTTTACAACTGCTTGCCGATGCTTGCCTATTGCTGGCCTATCGCTTGCCCGCACCTGCAATCGATTTGATTTCCCCTTTGGGGATCAACGGTTTTTTTGACAAAAAGACCCTGCTCGCAGGCGGAATCTCCATAAACATTTTTGTGTAAGGCATTTTTGACAGGAGCGGTGCAAATATGGATAAACAGTCTTTTGATAATAATTGGCACTCTATAGATACAGAGGAAGCGCTTAAGCTTCAGGGTGTTTCCGAGGAGGGGCTTACTTCGGCTCTGGCGAAGGAGCGACTTGCCGAGACAGGTCCGAACTCACTGGAGGTCGAGGAGGCGTCTGGACCTCTCATCATGCTGCTCAATCAGGTCCAAAACCCCTTGATCTACCTATTGGCAGGCGCCGCTGCCCTCTCTCTTTTCGTAGGACATGCCATAGATGCAGCGGTCATAGCCGGTATTATCGTCCTCAACACCTTGCTCGGTTTCTTCCAGGAATGGAGAGC
>JAAZCN010000246.1 GCA_012513245.1 Synergistaceae bacterium
CGGGATATCAAGAAAAACCGCATCAGCGTTCCTCTCTTTGAATCCATCATCAAGCGATCTGACGTTGAATTCTATCCTGTGTGCAACTCCCCATTTTTCAGCATTCTTCTTTGCAAGCGCTGAGAATTCCTCTCTCCGGTCGTAAGTACAGACCTTTCCCTCGTCCCCCACAAAGTGTGCAAAACTACAGCAAAGGCTTCCTGAGCCTGTTCCGCATTCGACGACTGTACATCCAGGAAAGATGTTCATGTGCTGGAGTATGAATCCTGCATCTTTAGGGAAAACTATCTGAGTCTGTCTCTTAATTCTCCTGGTGTATCCGGCCAGGGTAGGTCTTAACAGATAATAGATCTCTCCTTTAGGAGTTACTATCCCCTCACCGTATCCGTGTTCCATAAGCTCAGTGTGCTTGATCTGACCAAAGTGAGTTCCCTGCGACATCCCAGGGGTTACTTTTATAAGGAAATTATCTCCTTTTTTGGGGTTCCAGATAAAGACCAGATCTCCCGCCTTTATCATTTAGTTCAGCGATCCTTTGACTGCGTCTGCGATATCTCCCGGAGAGAGCTTCATTTCAGCCATGACTTCACTACCCGGGCCTGAGCATCCATAATGGGTCACACCCAGGTTGACTATTCTGACTGCCTTTCCGGCCCGTGCAAACATCATTGCCGCTATAGAGCCAATACCGGTGTTCACATGGTGGTCTTCGCATGTAATAAGCGGCTTGTCTCCAACAAGCTCAAAAAGTTTTTTAGCATCCATTCCAAGGGGCGAGGCACAGTGAAGGACCTTTACGCTGATCCCTTCGGCGGCGAGTTGATCACAGGCGGCTATGGCACGGCCTGCAAAATGCCCCATAGAAAGTATTACTGCATCTTTACCTTCTCTTAGAACATCTATATCACCATAGGTAAATGTGTATTCGTCACCGTAGTATGGCGATCCGTCCTCTTTGACAACGACAGGGAGAACGCTCCTTCCCATGGCAAGACAGACATTACCCGTCTCTTTCAGCATCCATCTTGTGGCCCTGTCCGTCTGGTTGGGGTCAGCCGGAACTACGACCCTCCATCCAAAAGAATTGCGGAACAATCCTACATAATCTATGCACTGGTGGGTCATACCGTCTTCGCCTACATCAAGCCCCGTGTGAGTGAGAACTGTTTTTATCGAAGCCATGTTTATGTCGTTGAGCCTCTGCTGGTTGTAGACTTCATCAGCGCCGAAAACGCCAAAAGCTGCCCATACAGAGACCACTCCGGCAGCAGAAGCTGCGCCGGCAACAGTAGCAGTGGCGTGTTCCTGAATACCTGACTGTATAAAATTATCAGGACATACCTTGGCAAAACCGTCTACTTTCACGGAACCGGCAAGGTCACAGTCAAAGACGATCATAGGAGTGCGTCCCTCTTTTTTGTAATTCAGCTCACCCACCTGTGCGAGAGCCTTACCAAAGGCTCCTCTGTTGTCCTTCTTGTCTTCTATTGTGTATGTCACAGGAACTCCTGTCTCTAATTCAGGCGCACATCTTGTTATCTCACGGCCCTTAGGAAGTTCGCCTTTTCTGATTTCGAGCGCCTTTTCAAACATCCCCATGTCGGCGCCAAGCTCACTTAGGGCTATTGCAAGATTATCTCCCGATGCGGCCTTGCCATGGTAGTCGGAGATATTCTGCATGAATGAGACCCCTTTACCCATGACAGTCCTGCAAAGTATCACGTAGCATCCCTCGTGTGTCGCAGCAGACCTCATTGCATCGTATATCTGCGAACATGAGTGTCCGTCGCACTCTATCACGTGCCATCCGTCAGCCTTCCACAGGGCGGGAATATTCACCGGCATTACTTCTTCAATACGGCCGCTGATCTGTATATCGTTCCAGTCCACCAGAACAGTTAAGTTGTTCAGCTTTTCTTTTGCTGCGATCCTTCTTGCTTCAGAGACCTGTCCTTTTACCTGTTCTCCGTCACCCATTACGACCCATGTCTTCGAGTTTGAACCGCGGGCCCTCGCTGCAAGTGCAAATCCGACACCGGCTGAAAGACCCTGTCCGAGGTTGCCTGTTCCCCAATCGACGCCGGGAACTTCCCTCTCGACATGTCCCTGGAAAGGACTGCAGGTCCGTCTAAAGTTTGCATACATATCTTCAGGAGCGAAAAATCCGTATGCTGCAAGGGCGGAATAAAAACCTGCGGATGTGTGGCCGTGACTTATGACAATTCTGTCACGTTCCATACAGTCAGATCTGTCAGGGGAGATATCAGCTACAGCAAGCAGTGTCATGTATATATCCATAGAAGAGAGCGCTCCTCCGGGGTGTCCGCTTTTTGCGGCTGAAGTTGCTATCACTGACCACACCCTACCTTTTCGCGCTTTCTCTTTAAGTTCTGCCATCATTTCGGGACATATCTTTGCAGCCTTAAAACCTCTTATTTCGTTTGTCGGATCCATTTCTTATTAACCCCTCTCAATAAACAGGAAAATTGGTTAAAACACAGACACAACAATTGTAACCTCAATACGGAAAATTTGGAAAAAATTTTTTGATAGTTTATAATAACGAATCGCTTTATACTTATCTGCGATCTCACTCAATAGTCCAAAAATGCATGGCAGGAGGAATCAACTTGCGTATAGTTGTACTGGTGAAACAGGTCCCGGCGGTCGACAATGTCAAAATAGATGAAAAAACAGGAACAATGGTCAGGGAGGGAGTAGAGGCTGAACTCAACCCTCTAGATCTCCATGCTGTCGAGGCAGCTGTAAGGATAAAAGAGAGTATGGCTGAAGGATCTGTTGAAATAACAGCCATCACGATGGGGCCGCCTCAAGCAAAAAAAGCTGCGGCATACGCTGTCTCGATGGGATGTGACAGAGGAGTTCTTGTCTCAGATAATAGATTCGGCGGATCTGATACGCTGGCCACATCCCGAACGTTGGCAAAAGCAATTGAAAAGCTTGGACCGTTTGACATCCTCTTTGCCGGAGAGAGGGCAACAGATGGAGAGACAGGGCAGGTAGGGCCGGCTGCTGCAGAATTTCTAAATATACCGGCGCTTACTTATGTAAGTTCGATAGATGAACTTGAAGACAAATATATACGAGTTACAAGATCAATAGAAGGCGGCCATGAGATGATCGGCTCTCCACTTCCCGTAATGGTCATACCACTTAAAGAGATGAATATCCCGAGACTCTGTACCCTTGGCGGCAAACTGCGGGCAAAAAAAACAGAGATCCCTGTCCTGGATGCGGATGACATTGGTCTTGACGAAAATTCTACAGGCTTAAAAGGTTCAGCAACATGGGTGATCAATGTTACATACCCACAGATGACCAGAGAGGGGAGAAAAATCACTTCTTCCGGCAGGCTAAATGAGACAGTCGAAACTCTGGTGAACTTTCTTGAAGAGAAAAATTGTCTAGGGGCTGCAAAATGAGCGATCTTAAAAAAGAGGTCTGGACATTGGCAGAGGTCAGGGGCAAAGAGATCCATCCTGTCTCCGGAGAACTTCTCGCATGGGGAAGAGAACTTGCTGACTCAATGGACGCCCCCCTTGCAAGCGTACTGA
>JAAZCN010000037.1 GCA_012513245.1 Synergistaceae bacterium
TTGATATGGCCGAATATCGGTTCTATAGTGATGCTGCGCTTTTTGTAAAGCGCTTTTCCCCTTGGAGTCAAAAGCTTATTCTCCATGGCGGAGACCGGGGTGAGAGGCAGGGGTATTTCCTTGCCGTCCTTTTGGGCCTTACGGGTTTTATACTCCTTGCAGACAGCTACCAGGAGATCCGGGTCGTCGGGTTTTATGCTGTCCAGGTTCTTTCGGCTGAAGTAGCCGGCATCTGCCAAAAATGTGCCTATTTCTATATTTGAATCTACTGCGTCGAGGTTTTCCTTTGTTTTCTCAAGCATGGGTATGAGCTGGTTTTTGTCATTGCATTCCTGGGTTATCTCGGCACTCAGTATTATCTGGTCCTCTGAAGCCGTTGCCTGGGCGTTGTATCCCTGTAAGTGCCCTTTCCCGTTTTTCATGAGGCGGCTGTCTGGATCGGTGATGCTGGCCTTGAGCTTTTCAGATGCTTCCTCCTCGACAGCCTCAACGCTCTTGGGTTTGCGTCCCCGCTTTTTCTTGCCAGTAGACTCCTCCTGAGTTTTGCGATCTTCTATCTTTGTCTGCTGGGAGCGGACCTTTTCCTCCTTTTCCGTGCGAAGGCGTTCCTGGATCTCTTTGATCTTGCGAAGCCTGTTCTCCTGAGTAGACAGTTCCGGGGGCAGTTCATCCCCCCTCCTGTCGGGGCCGTAAAGTTCATCTTCCCGGGCGTCTGCCTCGTCTGCTTCCTTGAAATACTTTTTTATCTCTTTCTTGAGCCCCGATTCGTTCCTATTGGATGCCATAGAGGCGTTGGCCTGAATTTTGGTTCCATCTACTGAAACAGTTCTGAAATTGCAGAGCCCTGATTCATAGCATAAAGTGACAACCTGGAGAAAAAGGGTTGAAAGCTCGCGGGAAAATTTCTTTCGAAAACGGCTTATGGTGGTGTGGTCGGGCTGCTGGTCACCGGATATGATTCTAAAGGGTACGCTCTCCATGCAGAGCCGTTCGATCTTTCTGCTCGATCTCTCGCCGGTGCAGTAGGAGTAAAAGTACAGGGCTGTCATCATGGATGGATGATATGCCGGTCTTCCATCCCCTTGGGGATTGTAGCGCCTGAAGAAAGCGCTGAGGTCAAGCTGGGAGACTATCTCTATTATGAACCAGACAAAATGATTTTCCGGCAGCCAGTCTCTCATGTCCGGCGGTAATAGATACATCTGATCTCTGTCACAGCGTTTGAAATTATAGGCCACAATAATCCACCTCGGCAGTCTTTGCAGTGCTTTGATTCATGTCCTATTTTAACGCACTTTTGCCTGTGGATAACTTCAATCAGTGGTATTTATGCAACAGGCTCGAAACATCTTTTAAATACCCTCTACATCACCACACAGGGGACCTATCTCGCCCGGGACGGTGAAACAGTTCTTATCAGGCAGGAAAAAGAAACGAAATTACATATACCAATTCATACCCTTGCAGGAATTATCTGTTTTGGCCAGGTTTCATGCAGTCCTCCACAA
>JAAZCN010000038.1 GCA_012513245.1 Synergistaceae bacterium
GCGTTGAATTTTACGTCTTCGCCCGATGACTCATTTATAAGTCTAAGCCCGTTCTTCCATGCTGAATTCCAGTTAAACCAGTAAATCAAAAAAGTAGGAACAAGAGCTATGAAAAATAGTTCCCACCGTGCTGTGAACCTTTTCCAAAAGACAGAACCAAAGCCATATGTTTCAAACCAATAGAGGTCTGTAAGAAAGACAGCAAGACCCGGCAGTATGACTGTAAACAAGACAAAAATACCGCCAAGTATAAACCATATCTTAGAGATCTTGGGCATTCTTATGTTTGGGAGCCTTGGTCTTTCCTCATCCCATCCGTTTTCGTTATCCCCTGAACCGTCAGTCCACTCCTGACGAGTATTCCCGTATAAACTTTCAAATATTTTTTTAAGATCCATAGTCATCAGCTCCCCTCTCAGTGTACAATCTTATGTGTCTATTGTTAACTAAAATCAACCACATGTCCAGCGCAGCATTACATAAATAACAGCGTAGAATGTCATAGCAGCAAGGTTTTGGCCAGCGACAAGACTAACTTTTAGATGTAAAAATTTTTTGCATAAGTTTGCAAAGAGGTGCGTATATGTTTTATGCCTACAAACTAATTGGATCGTTAATAGTTCCCCCCGGACTGCTGTGTGTGTTCACAGCCCTTCTGGCTTTTGTCCTTTTCAGGGCTAAAAATAAAAAGATCCTCTCTCTAACAATGCTGCTGCTCAGCCTTTCAATCTGGTTCATAAGCACCTCGGTAGGTTCCTGTTTAATTACGGGCCATCTGGAGAGGAAACATATAAATTCTGTTCCTGAGACAGAAAGACCTATCGCTTTTCTTGTCCTGGCAGGCGGTTCTAACAATAACAGACAAGGAGAGGCAGTTACACCCGCTGTATACTCCCTTGAAAGGATATACTTGGCTGTCACGACAGCCGACAGCAGTAAGGACTTACTCATTTTTTCGGGCGGAAACGTTTATGGTTACGACCAGAGAACTGAGGCAGAAATAATGGAGGATTGCGCAAGAAAGATGGGGTGGAAGGGCAGAACACTGCTTGAAATGTATTCCAAAACGACCGGAGAAAACATGGTTTATGCTGAAAAGATGCTTTCTGAAACAGACTTTCAAGATATCGTCATAGTTACAAACGCCTTCCACATGCCCCGTTCAATGTTAAGGGCACGTTCAGTTTTCAGCAGCAAAAAACTCTTTTCTCTCTCCGGAGGACTGGAGACAAACCCAAGATTTCAAGGCATGAGCGATGTTTTTCCCAATGCCGGGAAATTTCATCTGTCGTCTCTGGGCATCAAGGAGTGGATAGGAATACTGGCATTTAAGATCCTTGGATGATCCTTTATTTTTTATAGTGATCTCTGTACCAGTCGGCAGTTTCTACGAGTGCTGACTTTATACCGGTAAAATCCGGTATTCCAACTGCTTTGATAAGAAGGGTAATATCCGCACTGCTTTTTTTTATGTCTCCCGGTCTCTCAGGACGCCTTTCTTCCTTGATATCGGAATCCGATATCTCAGATATAATCTTTAAGAGTTCATTGACCGACATACTCTTTCCGGTGGCAATATTGAAGACATGGCCTCTGTTTTGAGAAGCACGCTCATACATCTTCAGCAGTATCGAGGTCAGGTCTCTGACATATATAAAATCTCTTGTCTGTGAACCGTCTCCAAAAACCACAGGCCTCCCGCCTGACGAAAGTGCATGGCAGAACCTTGGTATTACAGATGCATATGGGCCAAAGGGATCCTGCCTCGGGCCATAAACATTAAAGAACCTGAACCCAACGCAGTCCAACCCCCATACTCTTGCCGCAGATCCTGCCTGTATTTCGTTTATAGCCTTGCTCGCCCCGTAAGGTGACATTGGCAAAGGTATCTCTCCCTCATGTCTCAGTCCATCATCCCTGTTTCCATAAACTGCTGCCGAGCTAGCATACATAAGAGGTATCTTCATATCCTTCAAAATTATAATGAGATCATTGAACGCTGTTACGTTGTTGAAATGGCACTCTTCCGGCCGTTCTATAGACAGAGGCACGGAAACCATGGCTGCAAAATGAAAGACTGCAGTCTTGCCCTCCACTATTTTTTTCAGAAGATCTTTATCTGACACATCCCCCTCAACAAAGTTGAATGCCGGGTCACCCAACAGATGTTCCAGATTTTCTCTTTTTCCGGTTATGAGGTTGTCAAGCACAGTGACCTTCCATCCGTCAGAAATAAGTTCGTCAGCCATGTGCGAACCAATGAATCCGGCTCCTCCTGTTATCAAAGCAGATCTGGTAGGTTTCATCACGTTATTCCTCCCTAGACAAATTCTTGTCGTAAAACTATCTCATTATAAATCGAGCCCTGTCATAATATGCGACAAGGCCCTCAAAATTATTTTTTTACCGGAAAAAGATCTACTTCTTCACAGCAGAAGATCCATATTCTTCGCTGAAGGGGGCCCATCCACCGCCCAAAGCTTTAAAGAGTCTTACAGAATTAGATGTTATCTGTCCGTCACTGATGGCGTTGGCCTCAGACAATGTCAGGAGAGCCCTCTGAGCGTTGATCACATTATTAAAATCGGTAAGGCCATTCATGTACTTGTCATTAGCTACATCGAGCGCAGTCTGCGCGGCCTCGATCCCTCTTCTAAGGGCTTCGTTCCTCTTTCTTTCTTCTATACCTGCGGTCAGAGCATTTCTGACTTCTGATACAGCGTTAAGAACTGTCTGCTCATAAGCGGCCAGATACTGTTCCTGCCTTGCCGTCTGTACTTTGATATTATTCCTGATAGCGCCTCCGTGGAAGATAGGCCAGACTATCTTTGGTCCGAATGAATATGCTTTGCCGGGTCCCTCAAAAAGGCTTCCGGTATCGAGGGCTTCCGTCCCTATGGATCCAAGCAGATAGAACTTGGGCCAGAGGTCCGCCCGGGCGGATTTTTTACGTGCTATCTGGGCAGCGAGCTTTCGTTCAGCCGCAAATATGTCAGGCCTCTGGCGGATACTGTTAGCCGGTATGCCGGTCATCATTTCTAAATCAAGCATCGGGATAGGTTTCACCTCGTCAAGCATTTCGCTAAGGCTTCCCGGCACACTTCCGGTAAGCACCGCAAGCATGTTTTTGACCTCTTCAACGCTGTTTTTTATAGGAGGTATCTCAGCTTTTGTCTGTTCAAGAGTGTATTTTGACTGGTTCAGAGCAAGATGATCACTGAGCCCTGCATCTACTCTGGACTGAAGCATTTCCAGCGTCTCCTGCTGAAGCAGAAGGTTTCTTTCTGCGATCATCAGTCTCTCCTGAAGAGTGCGAAGCGTTAGGTAATTCAGTGCGACCTCAGCAGAAAGAGAGACCCATGAGGCATGCAATGATGCATACTCTGCCTGTAAAGATGCTGCACCCGCTTTAATGCTCTCCCTTTTTCCTCCGAAAATATCTATCTCCCATGATGCGTCAATACCAAGACGGTAGATATCAATACCTTTTCCCGTACCACCGGTTTTAACAGGAGTTCTTGTGTTATACCAATAATCGGTGTTGTCGAGCCATGGCAGTAAGGCAGCTTTGTTTATCCCCAGGGCAGCCCTCGCCTCTGTCACCTTTGAACGGGCAGAAGCCAGGTCCCTGTTGCTCTGCAGGGACAATTCAACGAGCTGTGTGAGTATTTCATCATTCAATGACTCCCACCATTTTGCCAGAATCTCGGGGTCGGGCTCGCTTAAAACATCACCTGACATTGCAGGTATAGGATACCTATGGGCCATCTCTATCCATTTACCTTCACTGAGTTCCGTATCGGCAGGGTCCTGTCTGTTCTCTGCAAAAAGAGGAACTGCTAAAAGAAGGATGAATATGGAAATTATCGCGATATTGATCTTTTTCATCATCCCACTCCCCTTAATCCTTACCAAAAGAAGCCTTTATACGTCCCTTAATGTTTTCCCTCAAAGTCTGGAAAAGGACGTAAAGAGCCGGTATCAAAAATATACCCAGTACGGTCGCGGTCGTCATCCCGTAGCATATCGTCGTTCCGACAGCCTTTCTGCTTCCGGCACCCGCACCGCTTGCAAGAAGCATTGGAAGAACTCCTATAACACATGTAAATGCCGTCATCAAAACTGCTCGGAACCGTTCACGGGCAGCTTCCGCAGCAGCATCGATGATCGATAATCCCTTCTCCTCGCGCTGCTCTTTGGCAAACTCAATTATCAGTATAGCGTTCTTGCCGGCCAGCCCTACAAGCAGCAATATCCCTAGCTGCACATAGATAGAAACTGAAAGCCCCATGACATAAACTCCGCCTAGAGCACCCAGTACTGCTAAAGGAAGTGATAATATTACCGGCACAGGAACTGTCCAGCTTTCATATTGAGCGACAAGGAAAAGGTAGGCAAACAGCAGGGCTATCGCTATGACAATGGCTATCTGCCCCTTTGCCTCCTGTTCCTGATAAGTCATGCCGGACCATTCAAAACCGTAACCTTCCGGAAGGTCTTTAGCCAACTCCCTCAGGCTGGCGGTACCCTGCCCCGTGGAATATCCCTCTTTCATTACTATCGTTATGGCTGCGCTTGGGTAGAGATTGTAGCGAGCTATCGAACGTGGAGCAACTGTATCCTTTATTGAGACCAGGCTATGAAGTGGAACAGGTTCTCCGGCCATGCTGTTTACGTAAATGTTGCCCACTTTGCTTATATTGTTTCTGAAATTCCAGTCAGACTGGACCAATACCTTGTTGACCTGAGTACCTATGTTTATGTCGTTTATGTAGGCTGAACCAAAATATGTCTGCAATGTTGAAAATATATTGCCTAACGGTACGTTCAACATCTCAGCCTTCTCCCTGTCTATATCCAGGAAAAGATGCGGTGTGTTTGATGTGTATGTGCTGTAGGCATAAAGAATTTCCGGAAGCTGGTTGATCTTCCCTATGAAATCTCGGAGGACCATTGCCATCCTCTCCGGATCGTTTTCAAGCGTGGACTGCAGGCGCATGTCGATCCCGCCGCTGATCCCCAGGCCCTGGATCGGAGGAGGAGTGAAAACATTGATCTGTGCCTCAGGTATCGATGCACCAATGGCCACTATCTTTCCAACTATATTCTGCAGGCTCTTTTCCTCGGACTTCCTATCCTCCCAAGGGTCAAGAGGAACAATTATTGAACCCTGGTTTTCGCTTGCTCCGCCGATTATGCTGTAACCTTTTATTCCCATTACAAATTTGACTCCGGGAATATTTTTGATCTGTGGGATCAGTTTGTCCATAACTGCCTGTGTCCTTCCAAGGCTTGCTCCCTCCGGAAGCTGTATAGCAGCAAAAGCGGCACCCTGGTCTTCGTTCGGAAGAAATTCTGACGGCAGATATTTGGAAGAGAGTACAGCTGCAACAAGGATGGCTCCAAGAACCACGACCGTTACGATCTTTCTTTTTGCCAGCCAGACTGAACCAACAACGTATTTATCGGTAGAAAGACCCAATAAATCGTTGAACCACTTAAGGGGACCACTTTTTTTCGGATGTACTTTTTTAAGCAAGTGTGCACACATTGCCGGGCTGAGCGTAAGCGCCACAACAAGTGAAAAGACAACTGAAAATGAAATGGTGACCGCAAACTGCCGGTATATCTGCCCGGTTATCCCTGCCATAAAACCAACCGGCACGAATATAGCCAGAAAGACAAGTGTAGTCGCTACCATTGGCCCAGTAACATCTTTCATAGCCTGCACCGTGGCCGTTTCTGCATTGCAGTGGTCTCTGTCGATTATATAAAGGACGCGTTCAACAACTATGATCGCGTCATCTACGACCGTTCCTATTACAAGGACCAACCCAAAAAGTGAGAGTATGTTGATGCTGTAGCCCATGAACGCAAGGCCTCCGAATGTTGCAAGCAATGAAACAGGGATAGCTGCGATAGGCACAAGTGTGACCATTAGATCCTGTAGGAAGAGGTAACAGACTAATACAACAAGAGAGAACGTTATAAAGAGCGTCAGTATGATCTCTTTTATGGTCGCAGTTACATATTCTGTAGAGTCATACCCGAGTACAAACTGGGTATCGTTTGGGAGCTGAGGAGTAAGTTCCTCCATAGTTTTTTTTGCTCCATCCATTACATCGAGAGCGTTTGACCCTGAGGCCTGTGTCAAAAGCATCATTGCTGCAGACTTTCCATTAAATGTGGCATCAAATGCGTATGACTCAGATCCCAGTTCGATCCTGGAGACATCCTTGAGTTTTACGCTCCCTTTTTGTGTAGTAGTACGAAGAATTATGTTTTCAAATTCGCTTACTGAATTCAGCCGTCCTCGCGCCGTCAGTGAATATACGAGAGGCTGGTCAGTTTTTACCGGAGCTGTGCCGATAGAACCTATCGACGCCTGTTTGTTTTGGCTCCTTATCGCATTGGCAACGTCATTGATACTGAGCCCCAGCGAAGCTATGCGTTCCGGATCGAGCCATATGCGTATGCTGTACTTAGCTCCGAAGACCCTGCAATCCCCCATCCCCGGTACCCGCTTGAAAACGTTTTTGATGTTGTTCTCAGCGTAGTCATTAAGGAATGGGCCGTCTCTCGTCCCATTTGGAGAAATTAGACCGATAAAACCCAGAGTGTCAGAGAAGCGGGACTCGACAGTTACTCCCTGCGCTGTGACCTCGCTTGGCAGCATGGGAGTCGCCTGCTGAACACGGTTCTGCACTTTGACGAGGGCCATATCAGGGTCAGTTCCCATTTCAAAAGTTATTGTCAAATCATAATTGCCGCTGTTGTCCGAGTTAGAGCTCATGTAAATCATTCCATCAACGCCGTTGATCTGCTCTTCAAGGGGTGCAGCGACTGTGTTTGCAAGAGTTGACGCGTCAGCACCCCGGTAAGTTGCCCCAACACTTATCTGAGGCGGTGTGACATCCGGATACTGCGCCACAGGCAGGCTGGACGCGCTTATCAATCCGGTGAAGGCCAGTACTATTGCTATGACCATCGCGAATCTTGGATGTTTGATAAAAAATTCAGATAACATATTTAGTTTCCTTCTTTATCATGAGAATCGGTCTGAGTGAGAGAGAGCTCTTCCTCACTCTGCCCGGCAAGCTCTGCTGCCGTCTTATTTCCTGTTTCTTCCTGAGTAGGCGATACGGGGGCTTCCGGCCGTACATTCTGGAGCCCGATACGGATGACCCTGTCATCGGCCTTCAGGCCCTTCACAACTTTACGCATGGTACCAACTTCTTCTCCAAGCTCTATCCTTGTCTGATGTGCGATGTTTTTCTCATCAACGGTATATACATAATTTCCCTGAGAATCAGCCAATATAGATTCCTGAGGAACGATCAGGCTAAGATCGCTGTCAATAGGTTTGGTCCCTATGCGGACCATTGATCCGGGGATAAGAATGCCCTCAGGGTTTGGAAATCGTATGACCATCTCCAGGGTACCGGTTCTCTCGTCGACTTTATTGCTTTCGAAATCACGCTGCCCTTGGATATTTAGTTCCCTGCCATTTGAGAGTACCAGCGAAGTTTGATATACAGGTCCGTTTTTCTTGAATTGTTCCAGTTGGTTCAGATAATCTTTGTCGGTAATAGCAAAAGATACACGGATAGGATCCATTTGGACTATACTCGCCAGTCCGCCTGAAGCCGGGGTCACATAATTACCTTTTGTATATGTCGCCTCTCCTATCTGACCTGTAATGGGAGAAATGATACGGGTGTGAGAGAGGTCTATTTCCGCTAATTTCAGGACAGCCTTAGCCTGAGAAACGCCGGCTTTAGCCTGTAGAAAAGCACTTTCGGCCGTATCTATGTCACTTGCAGAGATGCTTCTCTTGTCCGATGCCTTAACGCGTGCAAAATACTTTTCAGCTTTTATCAGAGCAGCTTCAGCCTGCTGAAGCTCCGCTTTTCTCAGATCCACGGTTGCCTGATATTGGCTGTTGTCAATAGTAAACAGGATCTGTCCGGCTTTTACCAGTGAACCCTCTTTGAAATTGACCCTCTTTATCTCCCCTGCGACCTGTGGTTTAAGTGAAACGCTCTGGATGGCTTCTACTTTTCCGACAAAACTCCGGCTGGGCGAAAGGTTCTTCTCCGATACTGTGTATAAAATTACAGCAGGAGCCGGAGGCTGCATGTTTGCCTTTGTCGCGGCAGCATCGGATTCGAAATGATTTTTCGCCATAAAACCGATTAGTACTGCTATGCCCAACACAGCCGCTATTTTGATGATCCGGTTCTTTTGCTGTGAGTTTTCCGTCTGCATCTTTCCGTCTTCCCCTTTTGATGTCATATAAACACACCTGCTCTTCCTTCAAATAGAAAATTTCAGTTTTCATTGTAAAGTAGCTCTTTACCAAATGCATCGCAGATAAAGTCTGTACACTTTGATATATCATCAGTCACAATTTCATTGACAACCAGTATAAAAAGACCATGAAAAACCGATGCTATTGCCTCGGCAACATCCTCTACCTCTATATCCTGCCTTATTATCCCATTCTGCTGAGATTTAAATAAAATATTCTTTATCATTGTTTTTTCTTTTTTTATCATTCCCCTCATGATCAAAAAGATATTTGCCCGAACTTCTTCAGGCCATTCAAAACGTCGGAGCATAATGGCATATATCTTCATAAACCTTTCGTCTTTATGAAGAAGGAGAAGCTTTCTTTTGTAATAGTTCTTCAGGTCAATTATTGTTACAGGCTCACCAAATTTTTCTGCAAACTCCCTTTCGGAATCAAGGCATATCTCCTCTATCAGCTTCATAAAAAGGTCGTTTTTATTTTCAAAATGCCAATAAAGCGCACCTTTCGTCAGACCGACCCGCTCTGCAACCTCACTCAACGTTACATCTGAAAAACTTTTTTCAGAAAAAACATCAAGTGCCGCCTCAAGAAGTCGGTCTCTTGTTTTCATTGACTCTTCTTTTGTTTTTTTGGGCAATTAATCACATCCAAACATAAAAATTGCAATCGAAATTATACATACCCAAGGGTATGTTTGTCAACAAAAAAAAGCATTAATTTCTTTTTGATTCTCTACCACTTGAGAAAAAGCTGTCAGGCTCTACTGCTGTCATGCCTGCGCCGACTTTTTAAAACAGCGTCTGCCGTATAGACAGCCAAAGCTGTCCAGATAAAAATAAATGTGATCACCCTCGACATGTTTATAGATTCACTGTAGACAAAGACACCCAGCATAAAACTGAGAGTGGGAGTTATGTACTGTACAAAGCCTATCGTTGTTAAGGGAACCCTAGCTGCTCCGTACGCGAAAAGTATCAGAGGGATCGAAGTCAGTATCCCTGTACCTGCGAGCAGAATATTAGTAAGTCCGTCATAAGGAAAAGAAGCAATCCCCTCTTTCTGGAGAAATATGAGAAATACCAGCGCAATGGGGAATATTGTAAGAGTCTCTATGAATAGAGCGATATCCGGTTTAGCTTTGACAGATTTTTTAAGGACTCCGTATAATCCAAAAGAGATAGCGAGACCTAACGATACAAGTGGGATAGAACCAACAGTAGCAAGTTCTGCAGATACTCCAAGCATTGCAAGAGCCAGAGCTATCATCTGTATTTTGTTAAGTTTCTCTTTAAAAAACATCACACCAAAAAACATACTTACAAGAGGGTTTATAAAGTATCCCAAGCTTGTCTCCAGTATCCTTCCATGGTTTACAGCCCATATATAGAGGCCCCAATTGAAAGATATAAGAAATCCTCCTCCGGCAAGCCAGAAGACGTCATTCTTTCTCTCTCTCAGCATTTTCATAAAAATACTCCTGTTTTTGTGCGCTAACATAAGGATAAGAGTAAAAAAAACAGACCATATCACACGGTGACCCAATATTTCAAAAGATGAGATCGCTTTCAGGGCTTTCCAGTAGACCGGCATCGCTCCCCAAATAATATGGGCAAGAAAAAGAGCGGCTATTCCTTTTATGTTCTGGTTCAACTGATTCAGCACCCCTGTCAACATTTGAGTCAAAAAGCCTTCCAACTGCCCAATTGTACACTATATCCCTTATCTGTGATAAACTTATCCATTATTCATCTAGTTCTTTCTAAGGATGAAAGGAAGTATACGAAATGTCTGATAATTTGGGACTGTCTGCTCTCGGAGCCCAGCTTCTGGCTGAAGCAGAGAGCATCTCAGAGGAAATGCAGGATTGGAGAAGAGATTTCCATCAGTTTCCCGAGCTTGCGTTCGAAGAAAATATTACTGTCTCCAAAATAACCAGAGTCCTTGAATCTATCGAGGGTATGGAGGTCATTTCCGGCTTTGCCATTCCAACCTCAGTTATGGGGATACTGGGTAACGATCTGCCGGGACCTGCCATTCTCCTGCGGTCTTGTATGGATGCACTTGCTGTTGAAGAAGAGACCGGTCTCTCCTACTCTTCGTGCATGCCCGGCGTTATGCATGCCTGCGGACACGACGCTCACATGGCATCACTGCTGGGGGCAGCAAAAATACTCTCACTTCATAGAGATGGGCTGAAAAGAAAGATTATATTCCTTTTCCAGCCTGCAGGGGAAGGAAGGGGCGGAGCCAGGATACTTGTTGAAAACAGATTTCTCGAAACTTTCAACATAGGCAACGCAGCTGCTCTTCATTGGTGGCCGGAAATGCCTTATGGAGAGCTTTTCCTGCGCAAAGGGGTCCTGACAGCTCTGTCGGACAGGATACATATTGACATAAGAGGCACTGCGGGGCATGCCGCAGAACCACACATGGCTATTGATCCTATAACTATCGCCTCTCACATTGTGATAGCGATACAGACGATGCTTACAAGAGAGATCGACCCAAGAGATCCGATCGTGGTATCTTTCGGGCAGATCGAGGCAGGTTTCGCTTATAATGTAATACCGGAACAGGTCAACGTATGGGGAACGCTGCGTGCATTCGACCCAAAAACAAGGGATTTTGTACAGGGCAGGATAGAAGCTATGGCTCCTGCAATTGCCAAAGCTTTCAGGGGTCTTGCTTCGGTAGAATACACCAGGAATTACAGTCAGGTAGAAAATGACTCTGAAATGGTAGACAAGGTACTCAGTGTCGGCCTTCCTTTTTTGGTGAGGACGGCATAAGGATGCTGGAACGGCCCTTGCTCTCCGGAGAGGATTTTTCCTACTTCAGTTCCTGTGTTCCATCTGTCTTTATGCTCATGGGCACAGGACTCGAATATGGTCTTCATCATCCCAGGTATGATATTCCCGAGAGCATGCTCTCTTTTTCAGCTGCATGGGAAGCATACATGGCATTGACACTTTAATAGAGTGGAGGGGAAGCATTGGCTCCCAGACTTGAAAATATTATAATATCAAACCTTGAATCACTTAAAGCAGAACCCTTTATATGGTGGCAGAAGACATGGTGGTCAGGTGGCGCATTTCTTGAACTGATAGAGGAATGCGAGAAAGTCTTCCATACAAGCGGTTTTAAGGCAGGACAAAGAATGGCATTCCTTCTTCCCAACAGCCCAATACTGCTGGCATCCATAATAGCTATATGGAAACTTGGAGGGACAGTAGTTCCAATAGATCCGCGAAGCGGCTATGTATCTTTGGTAAAACAGCTGAAACACGCAGATGTCTTTGCCGCTATAACATACAGAGGCTGTTCGTCGATCATACCTCTCATCTCTGAAGAAGGCATACCGTGTCTGTTGACTTCACTCGATGCACCGGTAGAGAACCTGGCCGGAAGAACGTCTGATGAGGAATCAAAGGATACCGCTGTTATTTTCTACACTTCCGGAACGACAGGCGAGCCAAAAGCGGTACCGCTTACTCATGAAAACCTTTACACAAGCATCAATTCATGCGTAGACCACATAGGCACTCTCACTGATGACGATGTTTTCCTTAATGCCCTTCCCAATTTCAATGCCTTTGGATTTGTATGCGGCTTCCTCATGCCTCTGGTCAAGAGCACCTCTCAGGTACTTCTTCCGACCTTCATGCCTCCCGAAGCGGCAATGGATGCCATGAGAAATGCCTCTGTTACTATCGTCCCGGCCGTTCCAACCATTATTTCCCTTCTGCTGGGTACGGTAGCAAGAGGTATAACTCCTCCAAAAAGCCTTAGGTACATACTCTCCGGCGGTGACAGGCTTCCTCTGGATTTTGACAAAAGATCCCAGGAGTATCTTGGCGTTCCTGTAATAGAGGGATACGGGCTCACAGAAGCATCTTCTGTTGTATCGATAGCACCCGGAATAGAGAACAGAAAAGCAGGCAGTGTCGGCACACTTTTATCTTGTGTCGAAGCTGAGATAAGGAGCGATGAAGGAAAGGTCCTTCCTGCCGGCTCAGAAGGCCATCTCTGGATCAGAGGCGACAATGTAGCTAAATGTTATTACCGCAACCCTAAGCTTACTGCAAAAAGATTCGTGGACGGATGGTTCGATACCTGTGACATAGCCAGATTCGACGAAGAGGGATACCTTTACCTTGTGGGACGAAAGACAGAGGTGATCTTTGTCGGAGGTTTCAAAGTCTATGCCCAGGAAGTAGAAAAAGTACTGCTTGAACATCCTTTGGTCACAGAGGCTGCAGTGATAGGTGTACCCCGTTCAATAAGCGGAGAGATAGTAAAAGCATTCGTTGTGCTGAAAAAAGATGAAAAAGTAACTTCAAAGGACCTACTTGAACACTGCAGAAAAAAACTTTCATACTACAAGGTTCCCAGAATAATCAACTTCCTTGCCGAGATGCCAAGGTCGAGCATCGGCGAAATTTTAAAAAGAAAGCTTGAAAAGGACTGAGACTTAATGTTTGGACTTAAGACCAGGACTATTAAAAACCTCAGCAACAATGAAAAGAAACAGGTGGAAATGCTGCTTCAGAGAAACGAGCTGACCTTTGAAGGCACTCCGGACTGTACTGCTGTAGTAGAAAGCCCGGATGAAAAGATAATCGCAACGGCAAGTATTCAGGGCAAAGTGATAAAAATGGTAGCAGCTGAGACTGAATGGCAGGAAGCCGGTCTCTCCGGCATGGTAATTTCCGAATTGCTCCGTTACGCCAGAGAAAACGACATCTTTCACCTTTTCGTCTACACTAAATGCGACATGGCAGATAAATTTGCATATCTGGGCTTCAATGAGCTGGCAAGAACCGAAACAGTTGTCCTTATGGAGTCAGGACATCCCTCATCGGACGATTATCGAAAGACGCTTCAGCAAAATAAAATATTTTTAAATAAAGACAACATAGGGGCCACAGTCATGAACTGCAACCCATTTACGCTTGGACATAGATATCTTATAGAGACCGCGTCCGGAGAATGTGACGGACTATATGTGATCATCGTCCAGGAAGATCTCTCTCTCTTCCCTTTTAAAGACAGGCTGATGCTGGCAGATGAGGGCACTAAAGATCTTAAGAACGTCAAGTTGATCCCAAGCAGCGACTACGCTGTTTCAAGGGCCACTTTCCCTACCTATTTCCTCAAAGACAAATGCATGGCTTCTGTTACTGAAACACAGGCTGAACTTGACGCTACCCTCTTCGCAAACCTTTTCGTCCCGGAACTTTCAATAAAAAAACGTTTCGTTGGAACGGAACCATTTTGTCCTACTACTGCAAAGTACAACGAAATGATGAAGAAAGTGCTCCCCGGACGAGGGGTAGAAGTTGTAGAAATAGAGAGGTTGAACGACCCTTCGGGAACAGCCGTTTCGGCTTCCAGGGTCAGAAAGGCCATAGTCGAAAACGACTTTGAAGTTTTAAAGAAAATGCTTCCCCCTGTGACTTTGGATTATCTCTCTTCCGACAGAGGAATGGCCGTCATCGAAAAACTGATCCATGAAAATAAAGAAGTCTGACATCGAGAAAACTCTTTCTGAGATACTTTCTGGGAGAGAAGAGAGGGTCAGGACAAGAGATGAGCACCTATCTGAAAATGTATTTGCCTGTCAGGTAACCCTTAATATACCCGGATATCCCAAACGCATGCCCAATGATGAAAAAGCTGTGGAAAAATTCGTCAGGACATTTATTAAAAAATGGGGTTCGGATCAGTTCTGTGAAAAAAGGATCACAAATGCTGCAGGGGTCTGCTTGATCGGTTTTTTTGCAGGGGATCTGGTTGATGCACAAAGAGCAAAAGAAATTGCCGTCAGCATTGAAGAATGGACTTCTGAAGGTCGTATCTTCGACATAGATATTATTGTACCGGAAAAAACTATATCAAGATCAGACCTTGGACTGCCCTCCCGCACATGTCTGCTTTGCGAAAAACCTGCAAAGGAGTGCGCCAGGGATCAGAGCCATTCTTACAAAGACCTTAGAACTGCCATAGAAAAACTTATAAAAAACATCTGATATCTCCGTAATTTCCTGTCGTAAAAAATTAATCTTACATGTAAATTAATAATGAGATAAATAGTGCAGTATAAACTATACTTTATAAAACACATGAATACATTCAGGAGAGGATCCTATGCTGAACCGCCCGGACTGGGACAGTTATTTTTTAATGATAGCAAAGGTAGTTGCAAGCAGGAGTACCTGCACGAGAAGAAATGTCGGGGCTGTTCTTGTCAAGGACCGGCAAATACTGAGCACCGGTTATAACGGAGCTCCAAAAGGGATCATCCATTGCGAAGTGGCCGGATGCCTGAGAGAAAAACTTGGTATCCCGTCAGGCGAAAGACACGAGATCTGCCGCGGATCCCATGCTGAAATAAACGCTATAGCACAGGCGGCATATTCAGGAGTAGCCACATCAGGGTGCTGGCTTTACTGCACCCATGAGCCGTGTGTTTATTGCGCGAAGGCTCTGATAAACTGCGGATGCAGACGCATAGTCTATATCCATCCATACCCTGATAAGATATCGAGGGAAATTATTTTGCAGTCGGGCGTCGAAACTCTCTGTATACCGGAAGATAAGCTGACAAAGAATACTTTTCAATAGGAGGAAACATATAGATGTTTACACGCGAAGAATCGGTCGAGTTCCTTAAAGAACACAACAAAGAAGAGATGCATATACGGCATGCTTACGCTGTTGAAGCTGCAATGAGATGGTTTGCCAGGGAAAATGGAGAAGACGAAAACTACTGGGGTCTGATAGGTCTTATGCACGATATCGACTGGGAGGAATTCCCCAGTACTGATACCCACCCGATGAAGGGCGGAGAGATGCTGAGAGATAAAGGCTACCCTGATGATTTCGTACATGCAGTGCTAGCCCATGGATGGGAATACTCCGGTATAAAACCTGAAACATTATGCGAGAAATATCTCTACACGATAGATGAACTTACCGGATTCATAACAGCAGTGGCGCTTGTCCGACCAAGCAGATCGCTCCGGGATCTTGAACTGAAATCAGTAAAGAAAAAATGGAAGGACAAAGCTTTTGCAAGGGGTGTAAACAGGGAAGTCATCGAAAAAGGATCAGAATTGCTTAACATCCCGCTGGAAACGCTTATTGAACAAACCATTACGGCTTTAAGGCCCGTAGAAAAAGAGATCGGGCTCGGTTCCTGAAAAACATTAAAGCAGAAAAAAATAACTAAGGGAGGATACAAAATGTCAATTTCATTGGTACTTGCTGATGACCACCCGCTTACCAGAGAGGGCATGAAAGCTTATCTGGCTAAAGAGACAGATTTTAATATCCTGGGAAGCTACGCAGACGGAGAATCAGCATGGGCGGGGATACAACAGCTCAAACCTCAGGTGGCCCTTCTTGACATCAGGATGCCGGGCATAGACGGCGTAGCTCTCGCACGAAAGATAAAGGATTCATCTCTTCCTGTTGCATCTCTGATGCTGACTTCTTACGATGCACAGCAGTACGTTATGGCATCACTCAGGGCAGGAGCCAGAGGTTACGTTCTTAAAACCGCAAGCATGGAAACTCTTTCAAAGGCAATAAGGATAGTTGCCCGCGGAGGCTTCTATCTTGACAGTGAGGTGGCAAATGCTGTTGAGCAGGAGGGTGATTTTGTTCCGGAACCAGTTTCAGTGAGAGAAAGAGAGGTCCTTCTCCTTGCCGCTCGCGGACTTTCCGGAAAAGAGATAGCTACTCAGCTTTTCATAAGCGAGAGGACTGTACAGACACACCTGGCGTCAATATACGACAAACTTGGAGCAAAAAACAAGACAGAAGCCATGCTTCTATCTCTTAAATACGGCATAGTGACTCTGGAGGAACTGCTCGATTGAGGAGAAATCTTCTCCTTCAGCTGACTATTGCTGTCTTTTTGCCCAGCCTGGGGGCTTTCCTCCTCGCATGGATAGGCTTCTGTCAGTTTGAAAATACCATGGAGGGAATAGCCGGTTCATACGTACAGAACCTTGCAAGAGGTGCTGCAGCGAGACTGGAATCTTCACAATGGGACTTGAGGACTGACGGCACCTGGCAACCGAACCAATACAGGTCCCGAATACTCGGGCTCGGAGAAATGATGTCCGACGAGATGGCTGTTCCGGGGATGTTTGCTGTATTCGACAGTGACGGCAACCTTATATACGGCACATCTGATGTCACGATACTCTCTATAATATGGAACAAGCCAATAGCCGTCATGTCACCCCAGAAAATAAGGGGACCTGATGGAAGATTTTATACCATAGCAGTCTATCCCATGCTTCAAAGAAATCTCTTTGTTCTTGCAGCCGTCTCGTGGGATAAACTGCTCGGACCCATGGTATCTTTGACTACTTTCTGGCCGTTTATCATGGGTATCCTTGGATTGATCGGGATCTTCTCAGTTTACATAATGTGGCAGAAAGTGATAATGCCTCTCAAAGATCTCGAAGAAGAGGTCTCCATGCTTAGCTGGGGAGAAGAAATACCTCTGAAAAATGCACCCGAAGCAGTTACAGAGCTTCAGAAGCTGAGAGAGGCTCTCGTGGTTCTAGCAAACTCTGCAATAGATAAAGTCCAGCTTTCGCGAAGATATGTAAATGATCTCGTAAAAGTACAGGAGGAAGAACGGGCAAGAATATCACGTGAGATACATGACGGCCCCCTTCAGGACTTAACTGCACTAATTCAGAGACTGAGACTGCTTTCTCTTGACATAGACTCTCCCGTGGAAAGAGAGAAACAGCTTAAAGAGGCAGAAAGCGCGGCGATGGCAGGAGTCAAAGAGATGAGGGAACTATGCAACAACCTTACCCCTCCCTGGCTTGACCTGGGAATAGTCCAGGCCCTGACGGAGCTTTCAGAAAGACAGAGCGCACAGCTCAACATCAAGATACACATCGACCTTCAGGAGATCCCTGACCTTCCCGATGATGTAACGCTTGCATTTTTCAGGGTAGCCCAGGAGGCCGTCAACAATTCTGCAAGACATGCTGAAGCGGAGAACGTCTCTATTTCACTCAAAAACACAGGCAAAATGATCCTTCTTCAGATCGAGGATGATGGAAAAGGTTTCGAGGTCCCGGACAACTTTACTGAACTTCGTGTACAGGGACACAGAGGACTTTCGAACATGCGCGAAAGGATGTCCATAGTAGGAGGTCATTTCAGTATTTTCTCGACCCCCGGAAAAGGAACTGTAATTCGTTGTGAACTACCGTTAGTGACTGTACAATAAATCAGTACATTGTATCAAACGATCGAAAGGTGGGAGCCCGCAGGGCAAAAATTTTGAAATTAAGAATTCATGGAGCAGCAGGAGAAGTTACAGGATCAAATTATATGATCGAGACCGATTCATTCAAAGTCCTTGTGGAATGCGGTTTCCACCAGGGAAAGGACGAGCAGAAACATGAGGGGGAAGCTTTTCCTTTTGACCCAACTTCAATTGATGCTCTTCTTCTGACACACGCACACATAGACCACAGTGGAAGGATACCCCTTCTTGTCAAAGAGGGCTTTAAAGGTAAGGTCTTCTGCACATTCGCCACATCGGAGCTCGTTGAAATACTCTGGAGGGACTCTGCCAAGATCATGGGAGAGGATGCGCAGTGGAGGACAAGAAAGAACCGCAGAAAAGGACTGCCTCCCGTCGAGCCTCTTTATACAGAAAAAGAGGTCGAGGATTCACTTGGTTTGCTCTCGCCGGTTCCTTATGACGAAATGATCGAAATAATGCAGGGACTGAAGGTACGTTTCCGCGAAGCAGGCCACATACTGGGAAGTTCTATAATTGAAACATGGGTATCTAAAAACAACGGAGACAAACCTGTAAAAGTTGTCTTTTCCGGAGATCTTGGTCCCATGGAAGGCGTTATAGAGAAACCGCCCACTTTTATAGAAGATGCAGATTTTGTATTGATAGAATCAACATACGGAGACAGACTTCATAAATCTCTCGAAGACACAAGGACAGAGTTTGAAGATACTCTCAAAGAAGCTCTCAAAACCAGCGCAAAGGTGCTTGTTCCGACGTTTGTTGTAGACAGAGCACAGAGGGTGCTTTACGAATTTGACCGTTTCCAGAAAAAATACCCTGATCTCAAGATGCCAAAAATCTCTCTCGATTCACCTATGGGGATAAAGGTAACTGAGATTTATGGAAAATACATCCCTCTCCTGTCAAGGGAACTAAAAGAGATGTTTCTGAAAGGGGACGATCCATTTGAGCCGGAAAACTTCCAGTTTACACGCTCAGCTGATGAATCGAGAGCCCTCAACGAAGAAGTCAGCGGCATCATCCTCGCAGGAAGCGGCATGTGTTCCGGAGGAAGGATCATGCACCATCTCAAACATAACCTCTACAAGCCCGATACACATGTTCTGTTTGTAGGATATCAGGCCCAAGGAACTCTCGGACGCAGACTCGTTGACGGTGCAAAAGAGATAAGGATAGCAGGAGAAGACGTCACTGTAAAAGCTCAGTTACACACGCTCAACGGTTTTTCGGCCCATGCAGACCGAAACGACCTTCTCGAGTGGGCTGGGAATTTTCCCAAAAAGACAAGATTCATCGTCGTTCACGGTGAACCAAAGTCTGCCCAGGCTCTCGCTATGGGACTGAACGACAAAGGCTACGCTGCACAGGTCCCTGCTCTGAATGACACAATAGACCTTCTGGCTCCTGCAGCAGAAAAGGCAGTCAGGATGCCTGTCATCTCACAGAAGATAATAGACAGACTCGAACTCAGCCCTCAGGATATCATCCAGTTGCTGGCTGCAATTACGCGCCAGGCTAACGAGATGCAGCGATTAACAATAGAGACCAAAGATTACGCGAAGATAATGCCTCTTCTTGTCTCTGCTAAAACTTTAATGGAAACTGCAGCATCAATAGGAGAGGATATCGAAAAATCTGCGTAATATTTATTCCCTTTGAGATCAATGGGGATATAATACCTTGGTTGTATGGGGTGTATTTTTAAGTATCAGATCCGAATATATTGAAGAGGAGAGAGACCTGATGTCTAAAAGACTCAAAATGTTCATTTTAGTGGTCTGTACGGCAGCAGCTGTGCTTTTTGCCCTTTTCGCGTATTTCGGCACAAAAGGTCCGGCAGTCCTGGCATCAAAACTGCCGCTCCCTTCAGGATCGGACCCTTATGTGGTCTTCGAGACAGCAGAAAACTATTATCCTGTCTCGCTTTCAGCTCTCCTGACAGAGGGTCCGTACGCTGTATTCAGGGAAGGATCAGCAGGAAACCAGATACTATCCGTTGCAAAGACAGCAAAAGAATGTGCGGTACTCGTTGAAGACGGAAACGAAGGCGTCATAGACATCTATGCTGTAATGCGCCTGCTTCCTGAAGATATCTCCTCTCTATCAAAGGGAGTGCTTCCCAAATCATGGAAAATGGTCCTACGCAACGCTGATATAAAGAAAAACAGCGAAAATGACTCCTGGGAGATAAAGACAACTGAGGCAGATACCCCTCTCTACTATGCCACAGAGAGAGACATTGCCATTATTGCCCATGACAGCAGTTCGTTTCTTAAGATGCTCAACATCAGTTCAGGATCCGCAAAAAGCATCCCCAAAAATTATTGGGAAAAAGAGAAGTCATGGCCTGCACACATTGAGATCTCGGAAGGCGGGCTCATGTTTGCGGACGACGAAACAAAACCTCCTCTGATCCTGAAAGCTGCCTGGCGTTCACAGGAACCTGACAAAAAAACCGGCAAGGCGGGAGAAGCCGTATGGAAAATAGAAGGCCTCGACAAAAGGATCTCTCCCCTTTTTCTTAATGCTCTGAAATCAAAAACATGGGATACCTCAAACTGCATTATCCCTAAACCTCTGCTTCTCTCAGCAGGCATGAACCTCCCTGAGTTAAAGGGGGGACCGGAAGAATGGCCTTTCCCCCTAGAAACCATTGGTGAACTTGGTGAGAGCATGGGGCTGAGCGAAAAACAGATAAAGAAAATTCTGTCAGGAGAGACGATCTTTTCCGTTGGAGGATATAACAAGCTTCTATGGTTCACTCTTCCCGGCATCATGGCAGAATTCACAGGCGACAAAGAACTGATGAGAGAACTTGTTGATGCATTCTGGGCCAGATTATTCTTTGGTGCTGAACCTAAACCCCTTGAGGGCTTTGATTTCGGCGGCACCACCAACGTTCCTTTTTCTGTCGTAGGTGCAGGCAGAGGAAATCTTGCCGTACTTGGTCTGCTCTCTCCTGAATCGATAAGGGGATCCGAAAGACTTGAAAGTTTCATGGAAAATAATAAAAAGGCTATAGGCTGGATAGTTGCAGATCTTCCAAAAATTGGTGCTGCTCTTAGCGATATGACTAAAATAAACATTTTCATGAATGACTCAGCCATTAATGATGAGCAATATTATGAAGGAGATACAGATGACCTTTTTCAACAGGATTCTTCTTTCTCACCTTTTGACCAGGGGATATCAGACTCTTTTGGAAATGTTCTGAAGAGAATGGGCAAGACTCTAATAGTTTGGGAGACAGCTGAATCGGGCAGTGTAAACTGGTATAAGAATTCGAAATAACAGTTTCTTGCTAACGTATATAAGCCGGAAAATATGTTTGATTTCCATTAGCAATGATAAACCGGAGGGATAAAGAAATGTACTGCAATGCGCTGAAAGTTTTGAAGGAACGGGGATTCGTTGAGTGGAGCAGCCATAATGAAGAACTCGATGAACATTTTATAAATAACATGGTCACAGGCTATATAGGTTTCGATCCAAGTGCTGACAGTCTCCACGTAGGAAACCTCGTGGCGATAATGGGTCTTGCCTGGATGCAGCGCCTCGGACATCGTCCGATAGCGCTTGCCGGCGGAGGGACAGGGAGAATAGGTGATCCTTCAGGCAAAAGTGCTGAAAGAAATCTCCTCTCTGAAGAACAGATAAGCTACAACGTTGAACGTATCGCAAAACAGCTTGAGCATTTTCTGGATTTCAACTGCGGAGAGAACAGCGCATTGCTCGTGAATAACAACGAATGGCTCAAAAAGTTGAATTATATAGAGTTCCTCAGAGACATCGGAAAATATTTCTCCGTCAGTTTTCTGGTAAACAGAGATTATGTAAGAAGCAGGGTCGTCGATCCCGATAAATCGATAACATATACGGAGCTTTCCTACATACTGCTCCAGGCATTTGACTTCAACCATATGTACAACGAACTGAACTGTACTCTGCAGATGGGCGGCAACGACCAGCAGGTCAACATTATCGCGGGCATGGACCTATCAAGGAAAAAATCAGGCGGTCAGTGTTACGGCATCACATTCCCCCTCCTGCTCAACGCGCAGGGACAGAAATTCGGTAAATCAGAGAGCGGAGCTGTCTACCTTTCTCCGCATCGCACAAGTATATACAAATTCTATCAGTTCTGGATAAATGTTGACGAC
>JAAZCN010000247.1 GCA_012513245.1 Synergistaceae bacterium
AAAATGCCATCAGCAGAAGAAGCGATCAATTTCATAAAAACAAGGAGAAGCATCAGGAGTTTCAGAAAAGAGCCTCTCTCACAGGAGGTATTTGATCAAATTTTTGACGCTGTCAAACTTGCTCCAACCGCATCAAACCAACAGCCCGTCAGGTGGGTAGTATCTGTCGAACCTGAAAAAACAAAGGAGATAACGAACCTCATACTTTGCTGGATGAGAGAAGAAATATTTAAAGATCCGACCTCCAGGATCTCTCTGATCGGTGCGGCTATGATCGCAAAGGCCAAGGCAGGGGAAGACGGTCTCTTGCGAGGTGCCCCTCATGTTGTAGTTGCACTGGTGCCAAAGGGGTATATGTGGTCGGAAGATGGTTCTATAGCTCTTACATACCTTGAACTGGCAGCCCATGCTCTTGAAGTTGGGGCTTGCTGGGGAGGTTTTCTCACCGCTGCCATAAGAAAATTTGGAGGTTTAAGGGAGTATCTTGGTATAAGCTCTGAAGAACATGTCTGTGGAGCACAGATGCTTGGGTATCCGCTGATCAGACCTGTAAGGCAGTTCCCTCCAAGAAAACCGCTGAATATTTCATGGATCAAATAAAAGAAAAAGCGCCGTGGAACATTGGGCTCCTTGCCCATGTTGATGCAGGAAAAACGACCCTGACTGAGCAGATGCTTTATATGTCCGGATCTGTTAGGAAGATAGGGCGTGTTGACGAAGGAAACGCCCATACGGATTTTATGGAGATAGAAAGGCGAAGGGGCATCTCTGTCAGGGCAGCTTCAGCCTATTTCTCATGGAAAAGCCAGCCGGTCAACATAATCGACACTCCGGGACACAGCGATTTCTCATCAGAAGTCCAACGAGCCATACGTGCTTTGGATGCTGCGGTCTTAGTGGTTTCTGCTGTAGAGGGAGTCCAGCCTCAGACAGAGGTGTTCTGGGAGGCTCTTAGTTCTTCAGGAGTCCCTGTTATCTTTTTTATCAACAAGAAAGACAGAGAAGGAGCTGACGTCAAAAGAGTTCTGCGGGAAATAGAAGATTCTTTTGGAGCAGTCCTTATACCCTCTTTCAGCAAAGAAAAGGAAACTATGGCTGAGATCCTGAGTGGTATTAATGATAAACTGCTTGAAAAATATGTCGAACAAGGACTCGGGTCAATATCCGAAGAAGAACTTCTCGAAGCCTATGTAAGTTCTTTCTACCAAAGGGATGTCTTTCCGTTTGTTGCAGGGGCAGCCCTTATCGGAGAGGGTGTAGAGGAACTTCTAAATCTGATAGGGTTCCTTGCCCGTAAAAGAAAGATCGATGATGAGGAGGGCGGCCTCTCTGCGGTAATTTTTAAATTGAAACATGATCCTCAGATGGGGCGTGTAGCCTATGCCCGTCTTTTTTCCGGCAGCATCAAAAACAGGGATCTGATACATAACGTAAGCAATGGAAGTTATGAAAAGGCAGTTCAGATAAAAAAAGTAACAGGTGCTAAGGAGATCGACACAGGGAAAGCTTCAGCGGGAGAGATAGCAGCGATCTACGGGCTTTCCAACTCACGAAACGGGGACGTTCTTGGCAGCTTTTCCCATATAAGGAATGAAATAAAGATAGCATCTCCTACGATGAGGGTCAGAGTCATGGCGCAGTCTGAAACTGAGTACCCTGCTCTTCTTGAGGCGGTAGGTAAGTTGAGCGCAGAGGATCCTCTGATCGAAGTTATCTGGGAACAAAGCTCAAAAGAACTAATATTGTCTGTGACAGGGAGACTTCAGATCGAGGTGATCGAGGCTCTTTTGAAGGAAAGATACTTGATCGATGCAGTTATCGGCGCCCCGCAGGTCATTTACAAAGAGAGGCCTTCCCGTCCGGGATCGGGATATGTTGAGTATACGATGCCAAAGCCATGCTGGGCTATTCTTCGTTTTGAGATAGAGCCTCTTGAAAGAGGTTCGGGAGTAGTCTTTGAAAGCAAGGTCCGGAACGAGAAAATTTATACAAAATATCAGGCCCAGGTCGAACAGACGATCCCGGAGGCGCTTCGCCAGGGTCCCAAAGGATGGCAGGTAACAGACCTGAAGATCACACTGGCAGATGGTGAGCATCACGTTGCCCACACCCATCCGATGGATTTTATCCTCGCTACTCCGATGGGGATAATGGATGCGCTGATAAAAACCGGAACAGACCTGATGGAGCCAATAAACAGATTCAAAATAACTTATCCTGAGGAAATGACAGGAAAGATCATCGGTGAAATAATAGGAATGCGTGGGACTTTCAATTCTCCGTCGATCAGAAAAGGAACAGCTGTCATGGAAGGAAGATACCCGGTCGCAGAAGGGATCGATTTTTCTGCCAGATTTTCATCAATTACCGGAGGTCGCGGTACGTTGAACACGCACTTTGAAGGTTATGATCTCTGTCCGCCCGGAGTGGGCCGCGAAGTTCCTTTCAGGGGGATCAGCCCGACTGAAAGAGAAAAATATATTCTGCACAAAAGAGGAGCGGTCCTTTAAAATTTATACCTTGGTCTTAAAGCCATTGCTTAGCTAAATTTTTAAACTACCGCTTCACCATTGCTTCACGCCAGACAGAGTCTGGCAGTTTCACCATTCTTTCACCATTCTATTGGCGGGAAAGCCAATTGTAAGTTGTATTTATACCTTATAATGTTCGTACAGAGATCGTCACGGTTTTAGATCAAAATGATGCATTCGGGAATTCAGGGGGTATTTGCAATGACACTTAAAGACTACACGCTTGCTACTTCGATAAGGGTAAGGTACAGCGAGACTGACCAGATGGGAGTCGTTTATTACGCAAACTATCTTGACTGGTTCGAGGTGGCCAGAACTGAGTTTTGCCGCCTGACAGGTATCCCTTATTCAAAATGGGAAGAGGATGGTCTGATCCTTCCTGTAGTTGAGAGCCACTGCCGGTACAAACATCCTGCAAGATATGACGACCAGATACAACTCTGGTGCAGAATAACAGATATCAAAGTTTACAGTGTTACCTTCAACTACCGGCTATTAAGAGCGTCCGACTATAAACTTATTGCGGAGGGCTGGACAAAACACGGATGCACAAACTGTGATGGAAGGCTCTACAAAAGGGAACATCCTTTTTATAACTGGTTAATTTCGCGAGAGCAGGACCAGTCAGGAGAATAGGTATAATCAGAAACAGGAGAGGTTTTTCATTAATAGAACTTCTTATCGTGATGCTGATCATTAGTGTGATCGCGGGAAGCTCCTGTTTTATTTTTTCTGATGCAAAAAATGGAGACAAGTTGATCAGGGAAGAAGCCGACAATTTTGCTCAGTGGCTGACAGACAGCATGTCAAGAGCCCAGATAGAAGAATGCAATTTCAAACTTTCAATGTCTCAGCAAAGCACTAAAAACGCCTCCTTCAGACTTTTATGGCAGGGCGGTTCGCAGCATGGAAAGACAGAGTTGTATGGATCTTCACGGGCCAGGATATTTCCCGAGAACGGAGATCTTTCTAAATCCCGAACTTTTGACGGAGAATGGAGTTCTCTTTCACCGGCTCTTACAGTTGATGTGAGACCCGAGCCTCCCAATGAAGGGAAAATTCTTTATGTTGTTGTATCAGGAGCAGGATGTGTGACAGTAAAGAACAGTGTCAACTGAATACCAGGAAAATAATAGCCCGGCCGGACATAAAATAATATTTGGGATGTGCTTTTTTGGAAAATAACAAGTCATGGCATTATGAAATAGATTTTAGATGTTCCTTTGGTGTGTGGCCTTTTAAAAGGACCCTTGAGATAACACCCAAAGGATTTTATTGGTGCGGAGAATTGTTCCCGATGAAAAATATAACGCGGCTCAGGTGGGGCGTAGATCTCAGGAGGGGGGGAGTCTTCCCCAAACGGGTATATGTTTCAGTCTTTGGCACATCTGACAAAGAATATACGATAAAAACAAAACAAAAAGATTTTTATGAGCATCTCACCGACAAGTACTGGAAAGCAGTGGGAAGGCGCCTTTTTTCTGAAATGATGGAGGGGCTTGCCGAAGGCAAAAGATATCCTTTCGGAGATATCCTGGTCGAAGATGAGGGTCTTACAGTAAATACAAAATCTGCCTTTTCGGCAGAAAAACAGTATTTCCACCCATGGAAAGAGCTTCAGTGGGGGATCGTAAACGGAAGCCTCTGCTTCACGAAGAGAGATGAACCCGGAAAACTGTTGGCCGGCTATTCTTTTCTATGGGTAGACAACATGCATGTCCTCAATGTTGCCATGGGGTTGCTTCAAAATAACGATGACATAAAAAAACTGAGTCAGCTAAAAGTATAAAAATTTTAGCTGACCCCATATGTGACGTGGACCGGGGAACAGAAAATCAGGGTTCCTCGGTCCACGAAATATATTGGTTAGGTTTGATCTTACTTAAAGCTTAATTTTGCTGAATTCGTCCCTCATGCCCTTTACAGCGGCTGCCAGTGCATCAGGTTCAAGCACCATTTCCATCATGGATATCTGTTCTTCCCACTGAGCTTCATTGCATTCAGAACGGATCTCTTCATCAAAAACATGGTATACCGCGAGTCCCAACGGGACTCCTGCAAGTGGTCCTGCAAAAGTAGGATCGCCGTTTGTTACGGTTTCGGCGTAAATCTCTGCGCCTTCCGCATCTGAAGAACCTAGTATTACTACACAGTTCTCGGCTCCAAACTTTTCAGCTGCA
>JAAZCN010000248.1 GCA_012513245.1 Synergistaceae bacterium
GTATAGACGGGGGGGAGTCGATTGGGAGTCGATTGCAAATCTGTTGGGAGTCGATGGGGTAAGGCTGCGGCGAGGGCGTGCCGCGGGAATCTATTGGTAATCGATGGGGAGTCAATTGTCAAAAACGAGAGGGCCCAACACCTCCTTCGTCTTCCCGGTAAGGGCCTGAGCCGGGATGACGGGGAGAGAGCAGGTCAAGGACCAGATCTGGATCCGGGATCTCGAAACGCAATTGAAATGGTTCGACCACGAAGGAGTTTTTAAATGTTTCCTTAACAGGAAACGGCATTCTTCTGATCAACAGCATAAGGGAACGACGGGGATTTGGGTCTTGAATGAATTATGAGCCTATTCTCCGCGACGGTTTCGTCGAAGATTCTCCGTGTATGCATCTCCTCACTGCCTCAACGATCGATCAGTTATATTTTGAGAGCTGACATTATTTTCAGCACTGTAAGACAAGTGTCATTGAAGCTGATATCGCTCGCATATTCAAATTCTTTCTGATAGTTCAACCAGAAATTCTGCATTCCGGGGTTATTACTTACGTCATTCATAATGCTTTCATATTTATTTAGAATCGATAAACTGCCTCTTTTTTTTGCGGTTTCCTTTAAGGCAGTTTTCAGGATCTCTAAATCACATTCAGAGCCGCGAAGTGTGTAGAGTATATAAATATCATAAAAGTTCCTTGGCCTTGTATTAGCAATATTTCGTGACAATACGGTTTCGAGTTTTTCAGCCAGAATAGTTTCCAGATTATAAGCCTTGATCGAGATGGATCGCTCGTCAAACAGTAACCGGAAGGTGTACTCGATTTCGCACGTCATCTTCAACTTCTATTTTGCAAATGTCTTCAAAAATTTCACGAATGGAATCATGAGTGAGTTTAAAACCTTTTATGGTCGAATCGAGATCCATTGTCGTTCTTGTATCAAGACCTACGATAGCTGCAATGAGAAAGCCGCCTTTCAGGATAAAATTCTTTTTGTATTTCGAAAGAGATACTCGTTCAAGCAGTCGTTCCATCATATAGTTTTGCATGACAAGCTGTGCAGAAACATTTTTTTCGGCAGCTACTTTCTTTACAAATGCCTTTAATTGCATTGGGTTGTTGGTAATCATAAAAGAACCTCCATATACTTCAAAACTTTTGGCTTCACTCGAAGCAGATCGGCATAGTCCATGAGTTTTCCAATGTTTTTATTTTTCAAGCCTGCATAGTCTTTCATGGCTTGATTGATTACTTGGATATCTGCTCTGTGACGAGCTTTAACGATATCGCAGAGGGTACGTTCAATATCGTAAACTTTAATTGGATTACCATTAGCAGAAGATAGCGTAGTAATGCCTACACCATAAGTTTCTATTGTAGATAATTTTGCAATAATACCCTGCTTCTTGACACTCCCTGTGTTGTACCCAAAGGGAAAGGTCATAGTATATCGGATCGGTGTGCGATCAGTTAAGCCATGTAAATACAGGGCAGTCTCATGCGAAAAAATACCCTTCGAGAAACGATACTGGATATAAAACATCTCGTCCTCCCAGACTTCAGGAAGTGCATAAAAGCCACGTGATACTCTGTAAATCTTACCGGCTTCAACCATGGCGCTTAGGCAGCGTCTTGGAATTCCTGCTTCAGTTACTTGAGTAGTCGTGACAACTCCGTTATTGGCCATTAAAATTTGTTGAATTGCTATTTCATTTTTGGTCATTTAAAACCACCTTCTTTGTACATTTATGCTATAAACAATAACACAACACAGCATGTATGTACAGATAATTAAAACACATAAGAACCTGACCTTGCAACTTCAAAACCTTATGGATCCCGGACCAAGTGCATTCCGGGTTGATGTTGATAGAGGTATGGTATTACAAA
>JAAZCN010000249.1 GCA_012513245.1 Synergistaceae bacterium
AGGTTATTGGGGTCAGGGTCTGATTGTTTGAGACCGCACAACTCCCCCCTACGTAGCCCAGTATCAAGAGCAAGTAGAATCATTGTTCTTAGCCTTCTGTCGGAGAATGACCGCATATCAAGCCCATCAATGAATTTTCTTACTTCCTCTAAAGGTGGGATATTTGCCGTCTTGCCGGGCATAGAAACTTTTATCCCCTTTGTGGGGTCTTTAGCTAGTATTCCTTCTTCGGTCATGAACCGGCTAAACACCTTTAAGACCTTGATTCTTGTGAACCTCGACCATTCATTTTTAGGCTCTGAGATAAACGCTAATATGCAATCTCTAGAATTGTTTAAGAACTCCGGATAATCCCGCAAGAATGGATGGACAACAGACTTGTAGTTTTCAATAGTGGTAGGTGAAGCCCCTTCAGCCTTGCGGATAGCGATAAATGTTTCAAATGCTGAAGATGCGTTTTGTAGCGGTGTTTCAAGGAGTAACGGTACTGACATGACAACTTCCCCCCTCTTGTTTTAGCTGTGAGAGGTGAGGAAGGAAGAAATACCCCTAAATAGAAATAACTTCCCTAACATGGTAGTTAAGGAAGTTATCTTAAAAAGCTGTATGCTGTTTTATCTAGTCACACCAAAGATTTTACGACTATGGTGGGCGGTATAGGAATTGAACCTATGACCTCTTCCGTGTCAGGGAAGCGTTCTCCCTCTGAACTAACCGCCCAACGAGATGAGATTTTACTAGCTAATGTACGTCCTGTCAATAGTTTATCAGGTTTTGGAGCACTTCCCTCTCAGCGTTTGAAACTTCTGATATTTTCTGTGTGAGGGAAGCGCTCCTTTATTGTTTATTTCTCAAGAATGACCTTAAAAGAACCCTCTGATTCTTCAAAAGACCCCTGCCATCCGGCATTTCTGCCGAACCTCAGGACATTTTCCCTTGAGGTCACTGTGTCTACAAGGACCTCTACCCTTCCTCCTCTGAGCTTGTCGAGTACTTTTTTAGTTTCCACTATAGGCTGCGGGCATGATAGTCCGCGTGCATCCACTGTTTTTGTCTCCATGGTTTCAGGCCTCCTAATCTACCCTGTTCATAAATAAAGTGCCTACGGCAAGACAGAAAACAAGTCCGGCAATAGTTGCGGGGATGCCGTATGCTCCAACTCCGGTACCCGAACTTGCAAGGCTGAAATTATGAGCAAAAGCTGCGCCAAGAAGCATTCCCATTATGAATACACCTGCGTCGGAATCACCTTCGCCAGACATTATGAACATGCGCCCCGGGCAGCCTCCGGCTAATGTGAAGGCAAGTCCGGAAAGTGCCATTCCAAGAAAATTCCACAGGTGCATGGTGTGAGCGACAGGCTGCCCTTCAAATCCGGGTTTGAAGAGCCCAAGGGACAAGTTCGTAAGGAAAGCTGCGACGATAAAGCATACGATACCTTTGAAAAGGTGAGTGTCCTTAAGCATTATAAGATCGCGTATCGCTCCGACTGTGCAGAAGCGGCTTCTTTGAGCAAGCCATCCGACAAGGAGTCCTGCTGCAAGGGCTATTATTAAGGGCGCGTGCATCGATCCGGGACCTTTTTCAGAGAAAAATATCGGTCCTGTACCCTCTGCTCCAAAGAGAGGTTTAATGATAAGAAGTGCAAGAAGAGCTATTGCCAGCAGGGGCATGAAATACCCGGAAGCTTTAGGATTAGGTCGTGCGGCACCGAGACTGAACCCTCTGTAAAGGAAGATTACGCCAATCGCAATTCCCGTTGCGAGTCCGGCAATTCCTGCAAAAGCGTTATAATCGCCTCCCGCAAGCCTGAGATATGCGCGCCAGGGACACCCCAGGAAAACCAGTGCACCTACCATGGCGAAGAAACCCAGGCCAAAACGGATCATCGGGGAAGAACCTCCCCTTGGGCGATATTCACGGTACAAAAGTGCTGATACGAAAGATCCCAGAATAAACCCGGCAAGCTCGGGGCGCAGGTACTGGACAACACCTGCACGGTGAAGTCCCAGAGCACCTGCCACATCACGTGTGAAACAGGCAACACAGACACCCATGTTTCCGGGGTTGCCGAATTTGACAAGCAAAGCCGCAATGACACCAATTATCGTTCCTGCCAGCGCAGGACCGTTTTTTGACATTAACAAACGATTCATAATTGACCTCCTTAGATTTTGAACGCCAGTGATATTGCTGTTATTATTAATTTTTTCGCTGTCAGTTCAAATAAGGAGATGTCAGAGGTATCAGTGAGAAGGCTGGAAAGGATATTCCTCTGTTGTCACCCTGTTTGGAAAAAACAACGAAAAGCGGAAGGTCCAGTCCATGGACCCGTAACTTCTAAATCACGCCATCGCGTTGCCTCCTTCCAAAGGTTAGAAGAATATACTGAATCAAGTGTATTATGCCCGACAAGTATTATATAACAAAGTATATTTATCCGGCATATCAATAATAAATATTATTAAGAAAGAAAAAAAGGAGGCAGGATCTTTCAAAAGAAACGTTCTCCTGCATCAAACATTCTTATGCTACCTGTCTTGTTGATCAAATCGGTCGATCATTCTTCATCTGCCCAGTAGTTAGGGGCTTCTTTTGTTATGACTATGTCGTGAGGATGGCTTTCTTTCATGGAAGCTGCGGTTACCTGCACAAATTTTGACTCTTCATGAAGCGTTTCAATGTTTTTAGCTCCTACGTAACCCATGCCCGAGCGGATACCGCCAACCATCTGGTAAACAACGGCTGAGATGGAACCTTTATGTGATACCATTCCTTCAATACCTTCAGGAACGAGTTTATCTTCTTCCGTTCCTTCTTGAAAGTATCTGTCTTTGCTGCAGCCGCCTTTCATAGCTCCAAGGGAACCCATACCCCTATAGCTCTTGAATGATCTACCTCTGTATATTACAGCCTCTCCTGGGCTCTCTTCAGTGCCTGCAAAGAGAGACCCTATCATGACCACGTCCGCGCCAGCTGCTAGAGCTTTTACTATGTCTCCGGAATATCTTATGCCACCGTCGGCGATGGCCGTTTTGCCTCTTCTGTGAGTTGCTTCGGAGACGTTCATCACTGCTGCGACCTGAGGAACTCCTATTCCTGCAACAATCCTCGTTGTGCAGATCGATCCCGGCCCAATACCTATCTTTACTCCATCTGCCCCAGCGTCGATAAGCGCTTCGGCTGCTTCTGCAGTTGCAATGTTGCCCCCTATCAAAGGAAGGTCAGGATACAATTTTCTTAGTTTAGCGACAGTATCTATTACCATTTTGGAATGACCATGAGCTGTATCGACAACTATGACGTCTACTCCTGCTCTAACTAGAGCGTCTGCCCTGTCGAATGCATCTGCACCAACACCTATGGCAGCTCCGACACGAAGACGCCCCATTGAATCCTTTGTGGAGTTTGGAAAGGCTCTGGCCTTTAGTATGTCTTTGATCGTGATAAGACCTTTCAATTTACCCTCTTCGTCTATTATGGGCAGTTTTTCTACCTTTGTACCCATCAAAATAATCTTTGCGTCTTCAAGTGTTGTTCCTACCTGGGCTGTTATCAAATTATCTTTTGTCATTACGTTAGCTATAGGTTGATCGAGATTTGTTACGAATCTTAGATCTCTGTTTGTTATTATCCCTACAAGCTTAAGATCTTTATCTACAACGGGAACTCCAGATATGTGGTAGTGCTCCATTAGGCCAACTGCTTCTCTCACCATGTCCTCGGGATGTCTAAAGAAAGGGTCTACTATGACTCCTGATTCGGACCTTTTCACCTTATCTACCTCGATAGCCTGGTTTTGAATCGGCAGGTTTCTGTGAAGTATTCCTATTCCGCCTTCACGTGCCAGCGCTATTGCGAGTTTGCCGTCTGTCACTGTGTCCATAGCTGCGCTACAAATTGGTATGTTGAGGGATATCTGTGGCGTAAGTTTTGTGGAGACGTTTACTTGTGAAGGTACGACTTCACTGTATCCCGGGACGAGCAGGACATCATCGAAC
>JAAZCN010000250.1 GCA_012513245.1 Synergistaceae bacterium
ATCTGCCCGCGAACATGGGGAAAAATTACCAAGGCACAAAATGCCACAAATTTCTTTTCAATTCAAACGATCCCTGTAAATTCTGCACGATGCATCTGCTTTCGAGGGATAAGTATTATGTCTGGGAACGCACAAACAAGATCACCGGGCAGCATTATATGTTGAAGGACAAGCTTTTGGACTGGGACGGAAGAGAAGCCAGAATAGAATGGGCTATCAACCTTACAGAGAAGCAGGAACAGCAGAAGCAACTTGCTTCGAGACTGAAGATAGAAGAAGAACTTTTAAAAGGCGTAGGGGAGATGGGGCACGCTTCAAACCTTGAAGAGTCGCTTAGTCTCATACTTAAACGCGTCAGAGATCTATACAATGCCGACAGGAGCTACATGATGAGGATCAACGAGGACGGAAAGTCGATAAGCATGACAAACGAGTCACTAGGGGAGGGTATAGCCCCTGAAATAGACAACCTCCAAAATTACGACTTTAGCAACTCACCTCTTTGGTTCAGGGCCTTTACAATGCAGGAGCCTGTAATTTTGTCTGACATAGCACAGTTCAAAGAGACTCACCCTGAAGAGTATGAAAGACTTGCTGTCCAGGGCATTCAAAATATGTACGCGACACCGATAACGATAAAAGGCAAGTTCTGGGGTTTTGTAGGTGTGGACACCCCCAGAAAATATATAGGTGAAATGTACGTGCTGGAATCAATTGCGTACTTTGTGGCAGATGAAATAAGCAAGAGGCATATTATCGAGATGGACGAAGACAAAGGTGATTAAGTTAAGATGAACAGGATTTTGCGTTCTCTGTTTTTCTGGGAAGGACTTTCATTTGCAGTTGCGTTTCTTGGCAGCAGAGCGATGGGAGAAAATGCGATGCTTTGGTACAGCGGTCTTTCACGCTCTGCCCTTACGCCGCCCAATATAGCTTTTCCAATAGTATGGACCATTCTTTACGCACTTATGGGATATTCTGCTTTCAGGGTGGCAAAGAGAACGAACCTTAGCGCTCTTATCCCTTATATGGCTCAACTTTCACTAAACCTCACATGGAGCTGGGTATTCTTTTATTACAGAGAACCTACAGCTGCCTTGGTAAATATATTTTTAATGATATTAGCCATTATCTGGACCGTCGTGGTATTCAGAAAATATGACAAGACTGCTGCAGCGCTCCTGATACCCTACCTCCTATGGGGATGCATAGCTTTCTGGCTCAATTTTTATGTAGTCCTACACAACTAATCCTAGATTTACCATATCTACAAGCGAAGGAAAGATTGATATGAACGTTGACGATATCAAAATACTGAGTCTTATAGGCAAAACACCTCTTTATAAACTCAAAACAAATACCGGTGGAGCAGACATATGGATAAAACTCGAGGGTTCTAATCCAGGAGGTTCGATAAAGGACAGGGCAGCCTGGGGTATGTTAAAAAGGGCTGAGCTCAATGGCGAACTGAAGAAAAATACTATTCTGGTTGACCCCACAAGCGGAAACACCGGCATAGGGCTCGCTCTCCTCGGAAGAGCACTGGGACTTAGAGTAGTTCTGACAATGCCAGAGTCGATGTCGATAGAAAGAAGGACCATACTTTCTTCCTTTGGTGCTGAGCTAATACTTACTCCGGCTGCGGAGGGTATGATGGGCTCTGTGAACGCGGCATGTGAGTTTCTCTCTAAAGATAAGAATGCCCTCATGCTGGATCAGTTTTCAAATGAAGGAAATCCATGGGCTCACGAGATGACAACGGGACCGGAGATAATCTCACAAATCCCAAAAGATAAAAAACTTGCGGCTTTTATTGCAGGGTTTGGTACTGGGGGTACGATAAGTGGTGTGGGAAGATCTCTTCGTAAAGAATTCCCTGACGTGCGTATAATAGCTTTAGAACCCCTTGCAAGCCCATTTGTTACAGAAGGCAGAGCAGGTCCCCATAAAATACAGGGTATAGGAGCCAACTTTTTACCAAAGAATCTAGACAAAGGCATAGTGACAAGTTTTGTAACGGTCAGTGACGAAGATGCCCTC
>JAAZCN010000251.1 GCA_012513245.1 Synergistaceae bacterium
ATCATCTCCGATCTGCCCCAATTGCGGTATTACAGTTGTCTATCGCAAAAACCTTAAAAACACAGCGCTAGCTTAACGGGTGAATTTGCGACAAATCCGGTCGCGAAGAATTAAATATTAAGACAAGAATCTTAAACCATCGGTTGTCCCCATCGTCTCTCCCCGACGCTACTAAAGGGGAGTCCAGCGGCTTTTGTTTGGGTCCTGAAACGCAGTCACAGCCCAAGTTCAAAGCCGCTGGATCCCCGATTGGTACGCTCGAGGACGACGGATATTTAGTAATTTTTTAATTTCATGAACCACCCATTGATTTGCAAAAGATTCCCAATTGACTCGCCACCGACTCCCGCGGCACGTTCCGCGCCGCACTTCGCACAAACGGCATTAAATCAATTTAATTCCGTTTGGCCCCTCGACGAATTGTCCTATCCTAGTCGAGTGGGCAAACCCTCCGGCATGCAGCTGTCTCAGCAGCTCCGCTTCGTACTCCGGGGGGATTGCTATAAGAAGACCTCCTGAGGTTTGGGGGTCGAAGACTAGATCTTCGGCGAAGATGGCCATTTTTGAGTCGTTTATGACTTTGGATCCGGAGTGCTCTTTGTTTCTGTATGCCCCGGCTGGGATGAGTCCCATGCCGGACATCTCTTCTATGCCGGGGAGAAGGGGAAGTCTCTCCATTTCAATTTCGAGTGCTGTGCCGTCTGAGAGAAGGTCGAGCGAATGGCCTGCTAGACCGAATCCTGTTAAATCAGTGCAGGCTGTAACTGTCTTGCATATCTCTTCTGAGAGGACCTTTGGAATAGAATTTAAGGTCGCCATAACTTGAACTGCAGCGTTTATATTTTCTTCCGAAAATAGGCCTGCCTTTATCGCCGTAACGGCTATGCCGGTACCTATTGGTTTCGTGAGGATGAGGACGTCTCCGGGTTTTGCCGTCCCGACCGTCCACATTCTGTCTTTTTTGACTTCTCCGAATACCACTAACCCATATTTGGGCTCTTCGTCCTGCACGCTATGACCTCCGGCAAGCATTGCACCTGCCTCAATGACTTTCTGTGCGCCGCCGTTCAATATTTCCTTAAGGACATCTAGTGGCTCGCAGTCGGTTGGGAAGCATACTACATTAAGAGCTATGAGCGGTTTACCGCCCATGGCATATACATCGCTTAGGGAATTTGCCGCTGCGATCTTGCCGAAATACTCGGGGGAATCGACAACGGGGGTTATGAAATCCACTGTCAGTATCCCGACTCTTTCTTCGTCTATCTCCCACAGCGCGGCATCCTCGCCTTTGTTCCATGAGGCAATAAGGCTTTCATCCCTAAATACGGGAAGATCTTTCAGTAAACGGTCCAGCTCCGCAGGACCAATTTTTGCCGCTCAGCCACTTGTACGGGCACGTTCTGAAAGCCTCATACAGATCCCTTCCTTTCTATTTCATGCGCAGATGCGTGACATCCGCCGCTGCAAAGATTTTTTCTTCTTTTCCTACCTTTACGACAAGGGCTCCCTGCTCCGTTATTCCTACAGCAGTGCCGGTGAACTTCTCTTCGTCCTGTATTACGCTTATATCTCTGCCTATAGTATCGCACTCTTTTCTGTAAGTTGAAAAGAGTTTTTCTTTGCCATCGGATTTTTTCAGATCCCGGACGTACGTCGAAAGACTGTGAAGGATGCGCGAAAGCAAAAGAGGTCTGGGAACGGAGTGACCTTTTTCAATTTTTATCGAGGTAGCAATCTCTTTGACATCTTCGTCCATATCTTTTTCAGTAAGATTCACATTAAGACCTATACCTGTTATTGCGTAGTATATCCGATCAGGTTCACCCGCAGCCTCACTAAGGATGCCGCATATCTTACGTCCGTTCACAAGGATATCGTTGGGCCATTTGAGCATTGCATTGACCTGATATTGGTCTTTGAGTACCGATCTTACTGCGATCCCTGCGGCAAGGTTAAGGATCTGCACATCACCGGGACGAAGTTCAGGCCTCAGTAAGACAGAAAAGAGGAGGTTTTTTGAAGAGGGAGCAAGCCATGAGCGTCCCCTTCTGCCTCTTCCCTCTGTCTGTTCATCTGCTACAGCGACTATGCCCTCGGGCGCATCCTGCCGGGCAAGCTTTTTTATCGCGTGCTGGGTGGAAGTAATACTCGGGAAATAAATAGATTTGTTGAAGAGGGGATCATCCCTCAGAAGGAAATCTATCAGCGTCCGGCTCAACGCGTCTGTCTCGCTGATGTTTTTTAGCATATATCCTTTTTGAGGCACGGATTTTATATCAAGACCCTCTTCGCGAAGTGAGCAGATAAGTTTGGACAGGGCTTGCCTTGAAAAGCCCAGTTTTTCCGTGAGGACTGAACCGGGAACGAACTCCCCTTCGGATGCTGCCAGATATTCCAATAGCCTGTAACGGCTGGTAGATCCATCAATACTGTCGTTCAAAAAATCACCCCTGAGGATGCTAACCAAGTTTGTTCGCTCTAAGCGTCAAACCGGCCCCTACGATGAGGAATACTATGTTGGCGATCCAGGCGGCAAATATCGGATGCAGGTATCCTGCATCTCCGAGTGACTGGGTGAAAGATAGTATTACATAATAAACGAAAACAATTATTACGCTTAAACCAAGACCCATCCCGGAACTTGATCTCTGAGGCCTGCTCCCAATTGCTGCTCCGACAATAGCCAGAACCAGACATGCCCAGGGGACTGAAAAACGGAGGTTGAGTATCATCACTATCTTTGATACATCCATGCCTTTTTGTTTCATCATGTTTATCTCACGCAAAAGCTCATTCAGTGTCATTTCATCCGGAGTCCTGGAGGACCTCGAAGCTTCTTCAGGGTTAAGGTCAAGTTTAAGTGCCTGTTTGTCGAACGTGAAGAGCAATGATACATCGTTGTCTTTGGTTATCTCAAAAACTTTACCCTCTTCAAGCCACCAGCTTCCGTCTATCCAATCGCCTTTTTCTGCTGATACAATTCTGCTGAGAAGCCCGTCCTCAAACTCCTGGACTACTACATCACTCATCTTTCCATCTTTGATGTCTATCCTGTTTACATATATGACACGTTTAAGTGCTCCTCCTGATTCCTCTTTAAGGAAGACTTTGTCCTTGAAGACAGGCGGAGATTGCTTGAAGACCTCGTAAGCCATTACGTTTGCGGCAGCTCTTTCACTTATAGGTACAAGTGTTTCGTTGACAAAGAAAGCTCCTATCGAGACAAAAAAAGCCATGATGATGACAGGTTTCATTATACGGGTAAAGGATATGCCGGATGATTTGAGAGCTACAAGTTCTGAATTGGCCGAAAGCTTGTTAAAACCAAGCAACGCAGCAAGCAGGCAACTCATGGGTATGGCCGTCGCTGCCATCCTTGGCAGATAATAGAGGAAAAGCCTGACTACTATGCCTAACGGGACTCCGTTTTTTATGATGAGATCGGCTATCTTAAAAAGAAGCCCTCCTGCGACCATGATTATCGTGAAGGCCATCAACCCGAAGAAAAACGGACCAATGAGTTCGCCGAAGATAAACCAGTCAAGCGCTCTGAATTTAAGATATTTATCATAAAAATTATTATTCACTTTTGCCCTCGTTGATTTGAATTATTTTCTCTGCGCATTCGCGTATCGCTCCATGTCCTCCGGGGTTCTCTGTTTTCCAGTCCGCTGCATCAACAACTTCTAAAACAGCGTTTGCTACTGCTATCCCCAGTCCTGACCACTCAATACATTCTATGTCAGGTATGTCATCACCTGCAAAAGCAATTTCTTCTCTTGTTATATGATGATTTTCTGCAAGTGCTTTAAGTTCACCAAGTTTGTCTCTTGTGCCGTTTATACAGCCTGTGATCCTGAGATCTTCAGCTCTCTGCTGAGTTGCAGCAGAATAGCGGCCGCTTATAAAAAATACTTTTATGCCTAGATCAAGAAGCTTTTTGATGCCGTAACCATCCTGGATGTCAAAGCGTTTGAATTCCCCGCCTTTTCCATCCATGTAAACTCCCCCGTCTGTAAGGGTCCCATCTACATCAAAGGCGAAAAGCTTAATCAATGTCCTTTTCTCCCGGATCCCTGCGGTCCCAGTCATGGTTTATCCTGCGAGATAGACCTCTCGTCGACTTAGAGGTGAAGTCAAGTATCATTCTGCCTTCCACAGTCGAACCATATTTATTCTCAAGTTCTGCAAGTCCTTCACGGATAGTGCGTACGGGATCATAAAGGGTCCTGTACATGTCCCTTATACGGCTTCTCTTTTCGGAGTCGAACCCCCTGCGTTTAAGGCCTATTCTGTTTATGTCATAGACTCTGACCGGAGCTCCGTTTGCCAGACAGTAAGGAGGAACATCACGAACGATCTTCGATAATCCTCCGATCATGCAATAAGATCCAACGTGTACGAACTGATGGAAACCGGCCATTCCGCCGATCACTACAAAATCGCCTATATGCGTGTGTCCGGAAAATCCGCATTTGTTGGCTATGGTGCAATCATGTCCTATTTGCACGTTGTGGGCAAGATGAACATTCTCCATAATGAAGCAGTTGTCGCCTACAGTAGTAGCCGTGCCTTCGCCTACAGCCCTGTTTATAGTAACATACTCACGGCACATGAAGTTGTCCCCTATCCTTACCCAGGTCTCTTCATTCCTGAAAGTAATATCCTGAGGTTCGCCTCCAATGACAGTATGATCGAAGATGGTGCAGCCTGAGCCCATTTCTGTGTAGCTGTATATGTGAACGTAGGCCCTCAGCTCAGTGTTGTCACCTAATATGACATTGTCGCCCACCATACAGAATGGACCTATTTTGACGTTTTCTCCAAGCTGCGCTTTCGGGGATACTATTGCAGTTGGATGGATATATACGCTCATTTTGATCTATGCCTCAGGTTTGAGGGTAAGGCCTGAAGAGACTACACAGCCCATCATACCTTCGGCAGCCAGATCTCCGTCAATTGTTGCCCTGAACTTGAATTTGAAATTGTTTCCTCTGCGTTTTACAAGAGTGGCTACCGTTTTTAGTTGATCTCCGGGTTTTACGGGTCTGCGGAACTTTACTTTATCGATCGATGTAACATATACAAGACGGCGCTCGTTCTCCTTGATCTCGGTGTAGAGCTTGAGCAATACAGCCGCCACCTGACCCATAGATTCAATTACAAGGACGCCGGGCATTACAGGTTCATCGGGAAAATGTCCCTGAAAGAAGGGTTCATTTATAGTAACATTTTTAATTCCTGTGACCTCTACCAGGTCATCTGTAAGCACCAGATCCTCTATCCTGTCTACCAAAAGAAATGGGTAACGGTGCGGAAGAAGTTCCATTATTTTATTGATGTCGTATTTCATCCTTTATGCCTCCAATTAAAAGATTCGGTCAAATAATTATAAGACCCTTTTTATTCTATCTACAAGCCGCCCATGAAGATCATGGCCGGCACATATGCCTATGTAATGTGCGGTCGGGATCTTCCCGAGCAGCGCAAGGTCTCCCAAAAGGTCGTTTATCTTATGTGTTACGCACTCAAGAGGGAAACGAAGTCCGCACTCATTCAAAAGGCCCTTCTCATCGAACATGAGCGCATTGTTGAGTGATCCGCCCTTAGCAAGACCGTTCTTTTTCAAGTAGTCCAGCTCTGAGGTCAGCCCGAATGTTCGTGCCTTTGATATCCTGTCAAGAAAGATGTCAGGTGATATAAAATATGATGCTTTCTGAGTCCCTATCGGAGTACCGGGATAGTCTATCACATAGGTGACCCTGAGTCTCTCGGAAGGAATAGCCATTATCGCCCGATCTTTATGTGCGTCATCTATGACGATCGGGACTGAGAGGGCTCCTTTTTTGGGCTTTTCCCCATATTCTGTTATCCCCGCCCCTGAGAATGCAATGGCAAATGGGTGCGGGCTTCCATCAAGGATAGGTATCTCCTCTCCTGTCAGCCTGATCACCGCGCTGTCTATCTCGAGTCCGGTAAGGGCAGCCAGGAGGTGCTCCGCTGTCCTTACAATGGTACCGTCAGGAAGTCTGAATCCTGTAAGCCTGCTGTCCTCCTCTACATGAGCCGAGGTAAGAGGAAAAAGACCGTTTTCGGTGGAAAAATAAACGCCCTCTTTTTGAGAAGGAAGGATCGAGACTGTTGAAATCTCTCCTGAATGCAGTCCTATTCCTGAGAATTCTATTTTTTCAGAGATGGTAAACGGCATTATTTTTTCTCCGATTTCAGCTCATCAAGTCTTTTTTCAATATTCCTGACTTTTTTGATCGTATCAGGGAGCTGTCTTAATGCGGCCATCTGACGGAGATCTTTTTTATGGTCTATTGCAGGAAAACCGGAGACAATTGAACCGGGCAGAGTATCCTCTGTAATACCTGCCCTTCCGGCAGCTATTACTCCATCCCCGACTCTGGCATGATTTGCCACTCCTGACTGCGCTGCCAATGTAACGCCCTTCCCGAGCGTGCTGCTTCCTGCTATTCCCGACTGTGACACGATGATGCAATATTCCCCGACCGTACAGTTATGGGCGATCTTCACGTGACTGTCTATCTTCGTTCCTTTAGATATCCTTGTCTCTCCGAATGTAGCCCTGTCAATGCTTGAACATACACCTATCTCTACATCATCTTCAATGCTGACAGTCCCGATCTGCGGTATACGAATCAGCATCTTCTCGGAGTCAGGCATAAAGCCAAAGCCCTCACATCCTATCACGGCGTTAGCATGGATTATACAGTTTCGGCCTACATACGATCTATCATATATTACTACGCCCGGTTCTATCAATGCATTATCACCTATCGAAACGTATTTTCCGAGCCAGACATTCCCTGTAAGGGTACAGCCATCATCGATCCTGCAATAGTCTGAAACCACACATCCCGGGCCTATCATCACATTCTTTCCTATGTCCGCGTTTTTTGATATCACTGCAGTTTCGTGCACAGAGGAAAAATAGTTCTTTTTTTCTGTGTCAAAATATTCAAGAAGAATGACCAGGGCCCTTCTAGGGTCTTCAACTTCAACACCCTGTCCATTTTCAGCGATCCAACCGTTTTTAGTCAGCAGAACAGCTTCAGGACTTGCAAGAGGGGCCAGTTTTTTTTCCCAGAGCGGTGATATAGATCCCTGACAGGGAGTTTCCGGTGTTGATATGGAGGTCACAACGTAGCTTCCTTCTCCCTTCAACGTACCATTCACCATATTTGCTATATTTGCTAAAGTAAGTCCTTCCATACTCATAACGATCAGTTCCTTTCAAAAAAGCTACAGGTTTCCAAGCATCCTTAGACCAAGCGAATCTTCGTCACGCGAGTCATAGTGAAGCTCAAATGAAACGTATTCAGTTACCTTATAACCTATAGCTGCGTTGTATTCTCCGTCTTCCCGCCAGCGGAACCAGGCATAGGGCTTGTGCATCCTCGGTTCAATATTGATCCTTCCCCACCACATGCTGTCTCTTGTTGACCATTCTCCGCCTACCCATACATCTCCCAAAGGAGACCACTTCAGACCTAATCTGCCTTCCGGATCCCAATCCTGGAGTTCCAGGATACCCTCTCCATAGATCTCCACGTTCCATCTTGAAAAAGTTTTCAGTTTTCGCCCGAGATGCACACCTATCTCTCCGGTTTTGTCCTGTGTACCGGCGTAAAGGGCTGCCCAGGCAGCTATTGTGTAATGCCTGCTCTCAACGTTGACTTTCATCTGCGATACCTGCCCCGCAGAGAAAGAGGCCTTTGATTCAGCTGATGTCCTTTCAACTATTCCTCTTGTCTGGAGAAAGTTCTCGGTCCATACATTTATCTCTTTTTCATGTCTTTGGGCCCAAATAACCGGGAGTCCAATGAAAGGGGAGGACCTTTCCATAAGATCTTCCCTCAGGTCTTCGTGGAGCAACGTGGGCAGTGAATTTGATGTGAGTGTCGGGTTGACTGCAAGCACAAGAGGAAGCTCCGGAGTCAGAGCAACCTTCATAATAAATTCTTCTTTTTCTGAATGGACCATAAGTGTCGGTTTCCAGCCCGGGAGGATAGGAGTCATGATCTTAAGCACTTCTTCTTTTAGTCCGGTATCACACCAGTTCAGAGCTTCTACAGGAAGGCCATGGATAAGGTCGTTAAGTGGCTTTTCTATTACTGCAATATCTGCTTTGAGCCATTCCAGCGGGGGATCCTGGACCTGAGGCGTCTGGACTTCTACCTTCCATTTACCAGGAGTCTTTTCGGCGGACAGACTTATTTTTATCTCACCTGACGAAGCAATAGAGACTGAATCAACTTTGTACCCGTCAAAGAGCTTTCCTGATATAACTTCTATGACTTTTTCTGCGTTTTCGTCTGACTGTGACTCAGGCATCCGTTCTGCTACCGCAGATATACTTCTCTCTATTATCTGAGCGAGCCACTCCGGCACACCATCTGCATCAACAGAATAGGCAAAAGCTCTGCCCGTAAACATAAGAAGGGTCGCGGCTACAAAAACAACCGCAACCCATATTTTAAATAGATATTTGCCTTGCTTAGAAAAGCTCTCCGAAGCCAAAGTGGAATCTGCCCTCATCGCCTGTAGCATAGTCAAGTCTAAGGTTCCCAAGCGGGGTATTTATCCTGACTCCAAACCCGGGAGATGAGCCCATGTCGTTTCCGAAACTTGCATCGTCCCCCTCTTTTCTCCATGAACGTCCAATATCATAAAACGCTACGAGGGAGAAATTCTTATCCATTGGGACTCTGAGTTCAAAGTTGCCTAAAAGGATCTCTTCACCGTGGTAACGATCGTCATCATAGCCGCGCAGTGTGGTGTCTCCGCCAACCGTATACATTTCTTCGTACGGGACATCCCCTGACGAAGAACCAACGATTATTCTTGAGGCGAATACTACCGGCTTGTCCGCGTTTCCTCCGAAAGAGGTCTCAAAGAAGTCCTTAAAAAGTTTTTCTACAGGGAAGTAAAATTTGGCTTCAACCCAGTATTTGAAATAGTTGTAATTGATGCTATCTACATCTGCCTGTCCATACTGGATGTTCAAGGTCTGTACGTCACCCTTTGAATAGGGCAGGTACTCATCTATATTGAGTCGGCGAGCCGACGCTGTTACAGAGTAGTATGTTCCGTCTCCAAGGTCATCCATGATCGTGGTTGGAGGAACCTTCTTATCTATCTCCTTTTTTCTCCATTCACTTTTTTCATAGCCTGCAGCCGGGTTGTTCGGATCATTCTCAACTTTGTGCCAGTCAAAAAGCAGATACCAGTTGTACATCGATTCCTCTTTAAACTTGCGTCCAAAACCAAAGAATGCACCAACTTTGTCTCTGTCATACCTGAACCTCTCCTGGTCGTCAACATAATACCGTAGGTCAGTCCAGGATCTCTTGTATGCGCCTATTTTCCAGGCTGTTACTTTTCCGCCCATGTAAGGCTGCTCGTAGGTCAACCAGTATTCTTCCCTGTTGCC
>JAAZCN010000252.1 GCA_012513245.1 Synergistaceae bacterium
AATGAATTATCGATATTGGGCCAAGGCTGCTAATGGCAAGACCATTAAGGGCAGTAGGTCCGCGGATAATGAAGGTGAGCTTCTCGAATGGATCAGAGACAAGGGCTGGGTGCCTATAAATATTGTAAGGACATATGAAACTGTTGCGAGGATCGGGGATTCTTTTGGAAAGAAAATTGAATGGAAAGAAGTATTTGATCTTTCACCTAAAGTAAAGCTCAGGGATAAGGCCGTTTTTATAAGACAGCTCTCAACTATGATAGCTGCAGGTGTACCTATCAGCGGTGCGTTGCAGATACTTATCGAACAGACTAGCCAAAAAAGACTGAAAAAGATAACTAAAAAGATATATGCACGGGTAAGTTCAGGTTCTACTTTGAGCTCTGCGATAGCCGAGCATCCAAAGTTTTTTGACGTTCTTATCTCATCGCTTATCAAATCCGGAGAAGAATCAGGTAACCTCGACAGTACTTTGGCTCAGTTGGCAACTTTCATTGAAGACCAGGAAGTTCTCAAGAAAAAAATCATATCTGCAATGACTTACCCGGCGGTCGTAATAAGCATAGCAGTAATTGTTCTTGGAATCATGGTCGTCGTAGTTATTCCGCAGTTTGAAAAAGCATTTTCAAGCATGAACGTCGAACTTCCCACACTGACCAGGATGATATTTGCGTTTGGAATATGGGCACAAAGCAATTGGTATTATGTCCTTGCAGTTATAGGGCTGATGATCATTTTGCTTAATTTTTTAAAAAAAGTCCCCGGATTAAGGATATACATAGACACAGGAGTTCTTAAGGTCCCCGTTTTTGGGGATATTATCTACAAGGCATCATTATCAAGGTCTTTCAGGACAATGTCGGCTTTGCTCCGGTCAGGTGTTCCTGTATTGAAAGCGCTTGAAATGGCTGGTGAAGTTGCTTCAAACAGCAAGATAAACAACAACTTTTTGTTGATGAGAGATGCTGCTGCAATGGGGGCTCCAATGAATTTGGTTATTAAGGAAAGAAAACTTTTCCCTCCGATGATCGCTCATATGATAGCAGTTGGAGAAGAGACAGGACGTACGGATGAAATGCTTCAGAAGATATCAGACTGGTATGATAATGAGCTTTCGGAGAAGATCAAGCGCCTCAGTTCTATCCTGGAACCAATAATGGTTGTCCTTGTGGGAATAATTGTAGGGTTTATGGTGCTTGCTATATTCCTGCCGATAATATCTGCAATACAGCAGTTTATATAGAAATGTCACAAACATCCTAAATATGTAAATATTAGAATCATTATAAAACACGGTATTTCAACCTTGACAAAATATATCTAAAGTGAAAGAATGTAGTATCAGTGAGAGTAATTTGAAAGTTCTATGCAAAAGTTTCAGAATCTGATTATACCGTCTTTCTATCTATTGTAAATTTAAATAATAAAGGGGGAATTGAAAGAAACGATCTTTCAATAAACTTTTCAGGGGGGAACCGGGTGCGATCCGGTTCGGTAGGGTGGGGCAAGCGCATATCGTTTGTGGATGAAATATAGAGTTATACGAATATGGATGAGAAGAGGAGATATTAATATGAAGAAAATGCTAAAAAAATCAAAGGGTTTCACACTTGTAGAACTTCTGATCGTAATTATCATTATCGGTATCCTTGCCGGAATGATGATGCTTTCAACAGGCGGCGCAACTGCTAAGGCAGAGGCCACGAAGATCGTGTCTGACATGCGTAAC
>JAAZCN010000253.1 GCA_012513245.1 Synergistaceae bacterium
ACGGCTCTGACGACGATTTTCAACGCCACCGCAGTCAAGAGTTCCCCTGATTATGTGATAACGAACACCGGGCAAGTCCTTTACACGTCCACCACGGACCAGGACTACAGAGTGTTCCTGCAAATTATGCCCTACACCCGGTATATAAGCAGTGAATTCTATTCCGTTAGTAAGACGCACACGTGCGACTTTACGGAGAGCAGAGTTAGGCTTCTTCGGTGTAACCGTGTAGACACGCGTACAAACTCCGCGACGCTGTGGGTTTTCCTGAAGTGCAGGCGCGCTCATACTACGCCTCTTGTCCTCTCTGCCGTTACGTATAAGTTGGCTTATTGTTGGCAAATAGCTCCCTCCTTCCCTATTAATATATCTTTCTACTTTTTAAGAAGTGCGGCTGCCGCAGTCTTTCGTGTCACGGCACAAGCCCTTCCCAATTGCAATGATGTTTCTGCCCATTCCACGGGTACTCCACGTTTTGAGGCCTCAGTCAAAATTTCTGCTATCAGATGGGCATCCGCTTCCTCAGAAATAAAAACCTTGCTTGCTTCATCGACTTTAAGCTTCCTAAGAACTGAGTTTACCCCCGCTATCCTTCTGGTTGAAGCGAGTTCGTTTAAAGGCACACGAACACCTCCTGTGCAAAGGCGCACCAGAGTATATTAACAGCGGAAGCCTTTGGTGTCAATAAACACCTTTGCTTCCGCTGAAATTTTTATTTGATTATAATTTTTTAGGTAAAACTACCTACCTAAGGAACAATTATTCGTCAGCTAATGCTAAAGTTTCAGCCTTTACCGAAACAGATGGTTCTGCATTCTCGGTGATCTCGACTTTTCTGTACCTCTCAATGCCTGTTCCAGCCGGGATCAGAAGTCCTATTATTACGTTCTCCTTAAGTCCGACCAGATTATCGACATCTCCCCTTACCGCCGAAGCTGCAAGGACCTGAGCGGTCTGCTGGAACGACGCTGCTGAGAGGAAACTGTCTGTCGCAAGTGCCGCCTTGGTAACGCCGTGTACTACGGGTCTCCACTGAGGCTCTTCTCTCAGACGCCTTACAAAGGATATCCTCTGTATCAGCTGTCTGTGATCCGATGGAGCCTGTTTAGGACGAACTGTTATGTCATCTGCCCCTGATGAGGCAATACTGTCTAGGATCTTACTGGTAATTTCCTGACCTGCTTCTGCGACGATATTACCTTTTTCGTCATTTACGTTTTCAAGAAGAACCTTACCAAGCGCTCTCTCAGTCAATACCTGTCTGATGACTTTCTCTCTTGTTATTATGTTTCCTTCGCTTTCGATCCCTGATATAGACCCTTCAACTATTCCCCTGACTATTGAACCATCAATGCTGTGTATGATATTTTCGATGACCTCTCCATCAGAGTTGATAGCCTGTGTAAGCTGTTTGCCGAAGTAATGCTCGATCAGGACGTGATGCATCGAATCGGTCAGGTTGATATGCTCGGGTGATTTCCAGAGTTTTATCTCGCTTATGTTGTTTGCACTCAATGTTTTTATTGCAAGAGAGTCGACCAGCGAATCGATGTGAATGATCACTTTGCCGTCCTTTTCAACATCTGCGGCGAACCACGCAGCGTCTTCACTCTCATCAAGGACATTAGTATCCCTAACCAACATCGGCTGCGGTGGCATTGAAACGATCTTTGCAAGGTCTGCTGCTGAGAGTCTTGTCCCGGCTTTTATAACAACTTCGTCCTGTCCTTCAGCTCTGAATTCCTTAATAAGCTCGAGTCCTTCCGTAGTTCTTCGGAAGCTCGCGTCTCCCAGGACTACACGAAGTTCGCCTTCCTTATCCTGGACTAAGAGTTCCCCGGCTGCTCCGCCAGGTTTCAGAATCTCTCCGAGTGCCGCCTTTGTTATGTGATCCGGGACATCGCTTTCTTTCTTGGCAATGTCTCCCGGCGCGTCAATTATTTTGCAATCCCTAAGGAAGTTGTATGATTCGTCCAGCGATGCCTGGTTGTGATCTGATATCACCCTTACACTGTCCTCAAGGTCTTCCTTCCATACCAGTTCACCTGAGACGAAAGAACTGTCTCCTTCTTCCAGTACCCTAACACGGTTTACTGGTGCAACTTTGCGAAGTATGGTCTCAATGTGTTTGTCATTGATCGAGACACCCTGTGAGCGGTAAACTTCCTGGATACCGTCAAGCAGATAATGCTGCACTGCCTCAAGACCCTCTACCTCCAATAGTTGCTGAGGATCAATGTACCCTTCTGTCAATAACATTCCCTTTGATATGGTGCATCCTTCTTCTATTCCTGAAAGCAGATTCTGTGATGCCGGGATATTATAAGATATCCTTTCCTCAGATCCGTCTTCCCTGACTACACCAATGATCAGTTTTTTCTTTCCGTCCATTTCCCTGATCTCAAGCAGGGTTCCCCCGACTTCAGCAAGGATGGCGACTTTTTTCGGTCTGCGAACTTCGAAAAGCTGTTCGATCCTTGGAAGACCCTGAGTAATATCTTCTCCTGTAAACTGGCGTACTCCTCCTGTATGGAAGGTCCTCATCGTTAGCTGTGTACCGGGTTCACCTATAGACTGAGCCGCGACGACTCCAACCGATTCTCCTATAGCGACCCTTTTCCTTGTTCCAAGATCACGGCCGTAACATGCTCTGCATATACCGTGCCTTAAGCCGCATGTAAGAGGGCTGCGTACCCAGACTGAAGTAATACCTATAGACTCCATGTACTCTGCCTTTTCAGCTGATATCTCTTCATCCCTGACAAGCAAAGGTTCACCTGTCACCGGATGCGGAAGATCCCTGAGGCTGGTCCTTCCTGTGAGTCTCTCTGACATGGAGATAGTAGCCTTACCATCCTGCTGAAGGAGAGGACGTATTTCGACGCCAAACTCAGTACCGCAGTCTTCTTCCATTATTATCAGGTCCTGGGCAACGTCAACCAGGCGTCTCGTAAGATAGCCTGACTTTGCCGTACGC
>JAAZCN010000254.1 GCA_012513245.1 Synergistaceae bacterium
AGACATGGAGAAGGCCAGCAAACAGGATCTCGAAATGCTGAAGAAGCTCGTCATGGAATTCAAAGACGAACTCGACGCACTCGGAGTGAAAGTTGACGGCATCGACAAACGCGTAGCAGTTCTCGAAGATCGCCTCGGCGGATGGAAACTTCGTGGACTTTTTGTTTTTGACGCAGCTTTTGGTGGCGGCGATAACCAGGGCGCATACACCAACAGAGGTCAGAACAATGAATTCCGCAAAGAGAAGTTCCGTCTTTTCCTGAGCAAACAGATTGATGAAAACACAAGTTTCTATGCTCAGTACCGTACGGGTGCCTATTCATTCGGCGCAGCAGGTGGACTTGGCGAAAAAAACACCAGCTCTAAGTGGTCACACCTATATGTAGACACTAAGCTTGCTTATGATGTTGCATTCCGCGTTGGACGCTTCGCAAATGACTTTGAAGGCGATTATGGTCTTTACAACGATGCAGACGCAATGTTTGGTGACTACCGTCTGGATGGTTTCCAGTTCAAAAAGAGCTGGGGCATGTTAAATGCTACAGCAATCATAGGTCGTAATACAGCGCGTGACAGCCGAGCTGGGGTTACTTTTACAGATGAAACTAGGTACCAGTTTGAAGCTGATGCTACTGGTGCTTACATGAACTACATACTTGACCTCAATTTCCAGCCTAATGAGAAGTTCTTTGTTGGTGCTACAGGTTACTGGATGCACGGTGATGGCGACGTTACTGCAACCTGGTTGACTGGTGATTTCGATAATCCGGTAAAGGTAACGGAGAACAGAGCAGCTCAGGACTTTAATACATACGGCATCTATGCAGGATTCCACTTTAACCCTGCCGTTTCCCTTAAGGGAATTTACTACTTCCAGCAGCTTGATTGGCTGCGTGGTGGTGGTGATGATCCTAAGGCATGGAAAGTTATGCTTGACGTTAAGCAAGATCTCTTGAAGTTCACTTCCCTGTGGATTGAATATGCTCAGGAAGACAACAACTTCTTCGCAGGTCCTGACCGTTATAACCTTGATACTTCAAGCAACCCAACAATCAGAGCTAACCGTCCAATCAACACCAACTCTGCGAAGTATATTTTTGTCAAGGCAGATCAAAAATGGAACGATAAGTGGAACACCTTCCTCCGTTATGCATATGCTGATTTTGATACAGCAGGCGTTGCAGACGGTACTGAGTGGGGTGCTGGCGTAGGCTATCAGTACAATCCAGCAATGAAGTTCCAGCTCATGTACGACAACGTTGACAATGGCAATAATAACACAGACCATGTAGTACTGTTCCGCACCAGCGTAAGCTTCTAGTTTACGTTAATTACGTAACTCAAAAGAGAGACCCATATGGGTCTCTCTTTTTTTACCCAATTTAAGTCATTTGTGCTATCATTTACTGGAATATGAGTTTATGCATTAAAAGAAAGAAAAAGCATTTTGATTCTGTTTCAGCTAATTAGCTAAGATAAATGGGGGTAATTGCGTTTGAAGAAGATACTTGTTTTAGTGATACTTTGTTTTATGTTTTTAACTCCTTGCATGTTAACTTATGCTTCGGCAGATTCTCTTGACAATGTCTTACTGCGGTGGACAAAGAGTAGGAAGTATGTTGACAAGGTTGACAAAGTTGCCAATATTGAGGTTTTTGCTACATACTATTCTGCAGAGTATGTTGAGGCGATAATCCAGTCTGAAGCTCAGAAAAACCTTTGGACTGAACAGGAGATGGAGGAATATAAATATAATTTTATTGGTGCGCTTCGTCTTGATGAGATGATACCTATCAACATAAAATTTTTAAATAACGGTCCTACAATGCACTTAGGCCCGTTTGACATCATGGTCAAGCTACGTATAGGTAATAAATTGTACAAACCTGTAGATTATGATAAGAGGTTGAATTTCAAATTTCAAGGCGAGAAGGAAGGGCTTGTATACTTTCCACGGTATGATGTGTCTACAGGAAAAGATTTGCTAAAAGGCGTTACTAGTGTTTGGCTTGAATTGACACCAGGTATAAGCCCTCTTACCGATGGTTCTCAAACTAAATTCATATGGGATGTAAAGAGAGATGACCCGTCAGTGCTTTACAAAGGCAAAACCGCAGACCGTTTTGAGACAGACCGCCTGCTAAAAAGGCTTGAAAAACTACGCAAAGATAAAGCAGAACAAGAGAAGCAACTACAGGGAATAAATGAAGAAATCTCGACCGTGCAGAAGCGGCTTGATGAGCTGGCAAAACAGTAAAAAATATAATAAGACATAAAAAATGGCAGAGAGCAAAAGCTC
>JAAZCN010000255.1 GCA_012513245.1 Synergistaceae bacterium
GAGCTTTTGCTCTCTGCCATTTTTTATGTCTTATTATATTTTTTACTGTTTTGCCAGCTCATCAAGCCGCTTCTGCACGGTCGAGATTTCTTCATTTATTCCCTGTAGTTGCTTCTCTTGTTCTGCTTTATCTTTGCGTAGCTTATCGAGCCTTTTCAATAGGCGGTCAGTTTCAAACCGCTCAGCGGCCTTTCCTTGATAGAGCTTGGAGGGGTCGTCGTTGGATATATCCCATACAAACGAAGTTAGACTTCCATTTGTCATGCCGGGGCTTATTGCACCTTTTAGTTCGAGAATTACCGTCTTCGCTCCTTTTAACAAATCTTTGCCGGTCGCCTCATCATAGCGCGAAAAGTAGACAAGACCATCTTTTTTGCCCTGAAATTTGAAGTTAAACCGTTTGTCATAATCAACAGGCTTATAATTTTTGTTGCCAATTCGCAGGCTCACCATTATGTCAAAGGGACCAAGGTACATAGTTTCAGCATTATTGTTAAACTCAATCATGATTGGTATCATTTCGTTAAGCCTCAAAGCTCCAAGAAAATTATATTTAAAATCATCAGTTTCCTGCTGAGTCCACATGTTTTTTTGCGCTTCAGATTGCACATAGGCTTCCACAAACTCAGCGGAGTAATAGGTTGCCTTGATACCTAGGGTGGTAATTTTGTCCTCTCCGCTATAAATCCTTGTTTTTGACCAGCGCTGAAGCACCTGGTCAAACGTTGCTGCGTCAGGCATGCTTACTGAGGAAAGAGCGAATAGCACAGATAATATAGTCAATATTGCAAACTTTTTACTCAAGTGGAATACCTCCTACTAAATCGTCTAAAATAATACCATGTATTGTGATTTAAATAAAGAATAAAGCCATTTAAAAAAAGAGAGACCCTAGAGGGTCTCTCTTTTTTTAAACTAAAGTCAGCTTAGAAACTGAGAGTTGTACGGAACTGTACAACGTGGTCTTTGCCATTATTTGCCGTTCCAGTATTACCACTTCCGTAATCTACTAAATCGTAGATAAGACGGAAAGCGATTGCCGGTGTATACTGATAAGTAATTGCAGCAGCGTAAGACTTAGAATCGTCAAGGCCAGCTGTATCAAAATCAGCCTGGTAGTAGCGAAGGAAAGTGCTCCACTTGTCATTCCACTTCTGGTCAGCGCGAACCCAGAAAACCTTCGTTGAACCGTTGTTATATGGCATATTGGTCATGGCTGACGGAGCCTGGCCTGTGTCTGCTCCAAGTCCATAGTAGTCTCTGGTGCCGTAGAACATGTTATCGGTCTGAGAGTACTCAAAACGGAGCGATGTGAACTTCAGCATGCTCTGGTCAAAGTTGAGAACTGCCTTCCATGCCCTCGGGTTATCTTCGGCACCGACGAAACCAAGAGTGTCTGCAAGGTCTCTGTCAAGGTTCTGGAAGTAGTAAGTGCCTCTGAGGGACACTGCAGGTGTGAAGTTGAATCCAGCATACACGTTGTATGTGCTGAAACCCCAGCTGCCTACATCTTGAACTTCGTCGTCCTGGAACCAGTAACCTGCTGCACCCATGAACCACTTTTCGGTTGCATAGTCGAGGTTAAGTCCATAAGCCATGAAATTGCCTTCATCAGGATCAACTACTGTGTCGTATAGACTGTGCTCTCTGTTAGTGTTGCGGCCAACAAACGCCATTCCGGAGAAGTTGCCCCACGTCTTTTTGAATTCGAAGCCATCGTAACGGAAGTCTGTGAAGATAGCGTCATTTTCAGTGTAGAAGTCATGATCGCCTTCAACGTCGGTGAGGATACGACCTACGCGGAAGTGAAGATCATAGGGAAGCATCGTGGACATGTAGATGTCACGAATTCTGCCTTCAGA
>JAAZCN010000256.1 GCA_012513245.1 Synergistaceae bacterium
GTAAATATCCAGGGGGTGCATTGTATGAAGGTGGCAGAACCGACTGTCGAAAGACTTATACAGTATTATCGGCTGCTTATCCAGATGAAGGAAGAAGAACGCAAGGTAGTATCGTCTCTTCAAATAGGTGAGATCCTAGGAATAAAAGCAAGCCAGGTGCGCAAGGACCTTTCGTATTTTGGTGAGATCGGTAAAAGAGGTGTCGGCTATCATGTTAACCGCCTCTGTCTGCATATAGAGAATATACTTGCTTCTCCGAAGGTTTGGAAAGTAGCGCTCGCAGGTGTTGGTAACCTAGGTACAGCCCTTATGGGACATGCAGCATTCCAGAGCTATAAATTTGAAGTAGATGCTCTTTTTGACGTAGACCCTGAAAAAGTCGGGCAGCAGATAATGGGAGTATTATGCTGGCATGTAGACGATATAGCTAAGGTTATGGAGGAACGGGACATTGAGGTGCTCATTCTCGCTGTTCCTGCTTCAGCTGCCCAAAGCTGCGTCGATAAAGCGGTTCAGTCGCCATCGCTTAAGGGTATCCTTGCATTTACTCCCGCAACAGTGGTTGTTCCAGAGCGGATGCTTTTTTATAGGGTGGATATATTTGTGGAGCTTGAAAAACTTCTATTTTTTCTTAAAGAGAGAGAAAGTAAGCACTAGCTTTAATTTTATTACACAAAGAGCTTAAGTCATGTTAAAATAACCAGCGTTACTTTTGACCGAAATTAAAAGATTTGGTTTTATAAGAATAAATTACATGAATGAGGGGGAATTAATTTGTTTGGTCAGCAAGGTGGACTTGTAGGCATGATGCTTCCTTTAGCGATGTTTGCGGCTATTTTTTATTTTATGATCATCCGTCCGCAGAAGAAAAAACAGAAGGCGCATGAGGAAATGCTGGCAAGTATCAGCAGAGGTTCTACAATAATAACAGCAGGCGGTTTCTTTGGGATAGTAAGAGAAGTCCTTGATGATAGCTATATTATTGAACTTGACGAGGGAATTAAGGCAAGGATACTTAAGAGTTCTGTTTCTATGAAAAAAACCGACGGTGGAATGGACTCAAAACCGAAGAAAAAGAAGCTTAAAAGGACAGACACAGCAGCAGATACAGCTGAAGAGTCTGTAAAGGAAGCTGAAGTCGTCGGAGTAGAAGAAGCAGAAGATACAGTTAAGGAAGAGGCCTAGATTTTAGTCTCAATTGAAGTAAGTTGTGTATTTATACGGAGAGGACATCTAAGATGTCCACTCCGTTTTCTTTGCAAGGAGGCGCTTTTTCTATGATAAAAAAAGACAAATGGCGGTTAAGCCTGATTCTGGTCGTGGTGCTAATAGCCGCGTTCATCGCTTTTCCGATTAAAGGCAAGGTTCGTTTGGGGCTTGACCTTATGGGCGGTGTACATATAGTCCTGCAGGCTAAGGGAACCCCGGAAAACCCTGTCACACCTGACAGTATCGAAAGACTCCTGGCAGTGCTGAGGAGCCGCATCGACCAGTACGGGATTTCTGAACCGGTTATACAGAGACAAGGCGAGGATCGTATCGCAGTGGACCTTCCCGGTATTGACGATCCTGAAGCTGCCTTGGATCTTATTGGCAGAACGGCTGTTCTTGAATTTCGTCAGGTTCTTGGTGAATCGCCAAGAGTGCCGGCTGAACCTGTGCGCTCAAACTATGACAACGACGAACAGTTCGCGGCAGCTAAGGCCAGATGGCAGCAAGCTAAAAATGAAGTCGCTGAATATATCAAACAGATGGAAGAAGCTGTCAAGACAAATCCTGACATTGTCGTAGGAAAAGGCGAAGACGGTGCGGCATATCTTCTGGGTAAATTATATGTTTCAGGCAAAGACCTTACTAAAGCCGATACTACCTTTGATCAGTTTGGAAAAGCTGCGGTCTCTTTAAAGTTCAACCCAGAAGGCTCTAAGCTTTTTGATGAGGCTACAGCAGCTAATGTGGGCAAGCAAATAGCCATTGCTCTAGATGGAATTATTATTTCTGCCCCCGTTGTTCAACAGCGTATTTCAGGAGGAGAGGCACAGATAACAGGCAAGTTCACAACGCCTGAGGCTACAAGGCTGGCCATAATGCTTAGAGCAGGCGCTCTCCCTGTTTCAGTTGAAATCCTTGAAAACAGGTCTGTGGGACCGACTCTCGGTGCGGACTCCATAAAGGAAGGCGTACGCTCCGGTTTAATTGGAGCAGCTTTAGTCGTTTTCTTTATGTTACTATATTACGGTTTTCTTGGTGTAGCTGCAGACATTGCCCTTTGTGTGACAATTCTCCTTGTTATGGCAAGCCTTATCTTTCTCAAATCCACTCTTACGCTTCCAGGTATCGGAGGTATTATTCTCACGATAGGTATGGCTGTGGACGGCAATATACTTATATATGAGCGAATGAAAGAGGAGCTGGCTTTAGGTAAAACACAGATGGCTGCATTGGATGCCGGATTCAGAAAAGCTCTAGTCGTAATACTTGATTCAAACATCACTACACTTATAGCCGCTGCAGTGTTGTTCTATTTCGGAAGCGGCCCTATAAGAGGTTTCGCTGTTACGCTTAGCATA
>JAAZCN010000039.1 GCA_012513245.1 Synergistaceae bacterium
ATTCGCATAACTGTTGCCGGGGGAGGTTCGGGAGTTGGAGTCAAACAGGTCGGTGAAGGGCTTGTTACGATAGGGAACACCGGACGTGCCTTAAAGGAAGATGAAATATCAAAGTACGGGCTTGTCTCCTTTGCATTCGCGATCGACGGTGTGGCAGTAGTAGTCAATCCTGCAAACAAGGTAGATGCGCTTACCGCACAGCAGGTAATTGATATTTATGCCGGCAGGATCAAAGACTGGAAAGAGCTCGGAGGCGAACCCGGAGCGATCAATGTATTCGGCAGAGAAGACGGAAGCGGTACAAGGGAAGTTTTCACCGAGAAAGCGATAAGTAAGGGAGAGCTAGCTCCTTCTGTAAACGTAGTCAGCTCCAACGGAGCCATGAAGACTGCTGTTGCACAGGATAAACGTGCGATCGGATATGTCGGGATCGGACACATCGACAAATCAGTAAAGGCTCCAAAATTTGAGGGAACGGTCCCTTCACAGGAAAACGCGGCAAACGGCAAATACAAAGTTACCCGCAACCTATATATGAATACAAAAGGAGAGCCACAGGGACTTACAAAACTTTTTATTGACTACATATTCAGTCCTGAAGGCGCAGAAATAACAAAAGAGAGCGGATACATCCCGCTTCCCGCAAAGAAGTAAAGTAAGAGTGGGGGAGAGTTTTCTCTCCCCCCAACAAAATCAGGACAGACAATTGAACAATAATAAAAACACCCCTCTTTGGTTAAAGGCATCGGCTGTTTATGTTTCTTCTCTCATGTCAGCTCTTTTTGTCTTTATTACTGTCTGCGCTCTTGATGGATTGTTCAAGAGCGGTCCTTCACTGTTTGGCTCTGTATGGGATCCTGAAGGAGGACAGTTTGGGATCATGCCTATGATATGGGCAACCGGACTCCTTTCCATTTCATCACTGGTCATTGGCTGGTCATTTTCAGTCGGATGCTGTTGTTTTATACATGGTTATGGTCCCAAATGGGCGGCGAGGCTGTTGGCCAGGATCCTCCGGATAATGACTGCGATACCAACGGTCGTTTATGGCTTCGCATCTGTTTTCCTGCTCGTCCCACTCATCAGAAACGGTCTCGGAGGCTCAGGGTTTTCCTGGCTGACGGCTTCCCTTGTACTAAGCCTCCTTATAATGCCAACAATGGTGCTTTCAATGGACAGCGCCTTCAGAACAATAGAATCCGAGACCAGGCTGACATCGACAGCACTGGGATTCACCCGGGAACAAAACATCGCTATGGTCGTCCTTCCTGCTTCCAGGGAGTGGATATTGTCTTCCGCACTTCTCGGTTTCGGCAGGGCTGCAGGTGACACCCTCATTCCAACTATGCTTGCAGGAAATGCGGTCCAGTATGCAAATACTCCCCTGGACGCAATGAGGACCCTTACCGCACACATCGGGCTCGTCCTTTCTTCCGATGTTGGAGGAACGGCATATCTTTCGCTTTTTGTAGCAGGCGGGATACTGCTGTTTGTAAGCATCTCAGCAAACACACTCTTTCGCCTGGTGAGGAGGAAGTCGTTATGACGAAGGTAAAACTTCTTCGGCTTCTTGCCTATATATCTGCATTCTTTGTCATTGGTTCTTTTATGATGCTTATTGGATTTCTTTTCTACCACGGTACGCCTGTTCTTGACACCGGACTGTTTTTCGGGGAGACAGATCCGATCGATGCGATATTCGGTGCACGTCCTGTCTGGGACGGCATATGGCCGGCTTTTGCCGGAACTTTGTATCTTATAGCCCTGACAATGGCTGTTTCACTGATCCCCGGAATAGGATGCGGAATATATCTTGCCCGCTACGCAAAAGGTAAAAAGAAAGAGATGCTTTCTATGGCAGTGGATCTTTTGGCAAGCGTCCCTTCCATTGTTATGGGCCTTTTTGGGTTTGTGCTGATCCTC
>JAAZCN010000257.1 GCA_012513245.1 Synergistaceae bacterium
CCTTAGTTAGGCAGGATGCCATGCTTGCGTTTAGGACGAAGCTCACACTTGGACTCTGTCATAACGAGAGCCTGGTACAGAGCCGGCCTTGTCTCTTCAGGAAGGATGACCCTATCCACGAAACCACGGGCTGCAGCGCAGTAGGGGTTCGCAAATTTTTCTTTGTATTCTTCTATCATCTGAGCTCTCATAGCCTCTTTGTCCTCTGCTGCTTCGATATCTTTACGGAAAATGATATTCGCTGCACCTTCGGCCCCCATAACTGCTATCTGGGCCTGTGGCCAGGCAAGAACTACATCTGCTCCAAGGTCTTTGCTGCACATACCTAGGTATGATCCTCCGTAAGCCTTACGAAGAACTATCGTGATCTTCGGTGCTGTGGCTTCGCTGTAAGCATAGAGGAGTTTCGCTCCGTGACGAATGATACCGCCCATTTCCTGATTTAGCCCCGGGAGGTAACCTGGGACGTCTTCGAAGGTAACAATGGGAATGTTGAATGCGTCGCAGATGCGAATATGACGGCTTGCTTTATCAGAAGCATCAATGTCAAGACATCCTGCCATGAACTTGGCCTGATTTGCAATGATACCGATAGATCTTCCGCCTACTCTTGCAAAACCGGTAATAATGTTACGGGCATACATTTCCTGGACTTCGCAGAAATCTCCGTTGTCAACGACTTTTTTGATGACATCGCGGACATCGTATCCCTTGTTGGGGTTGGTCGGAACCATATCACGAAGTGCCGGATCCATGCGTGCAGGATCGTCGCCTGTCTCAACGAAAGGAGGTTCTTCCATGTTGTTGCTGGGCAGATAACTGAGGACTTTTCTGGCCTGAGCATAACATTCTGCTTCGTTGTTGGCGAAGAAATGAGCACAGCCTGAGGTGCCGTTATGAGCTCTGGCTCCGCCTATCTGTTCTGATGTTACGTCTTCACCTGTTACAGCTTTGATAACTGCAGGTCCTGTGATGTGCATGACACCGATCTTGTCGACCATAAATACGAAGTCGGTAAGCGCCGGGCTGTAAACAGCTCCTCCTGCGCAGGGACCGGCTATTATGGAGAACTGCGGGACAACGCCGCTTGCTTTGACGTTCTTGAAAAATATGTTTCCATATCCGGAAAGAGCATCTACCCCTTCCTGGATACGTGCGCCGCCTGAGTCGTTGATACCTATGCAGGGAGCACCATTGGTAAGGGCCAGATCAAGTACTTTGCAGATCTTTTTCGCGTGCATTTCGCCAAGGGAACCTCCCATTACAGTGAAGTCCTGACTGAATAGATATACAATACGCCCGTCTATGGTTCCGTACCCGGTGACCACTCCGTCTCCAAGAAAAACTGTGTCCTGAAGTCCAAAGTTTACGCAGCGATGCTCAACAAACGCATCGATCTCTACGAAGCTCCCGGGGTCGATAAGTGCATCGATCCGCTCACGTGCGGTCATCTTGCCCTTCTCGTGCTGCTTGGCAATGGCCTTTGCTCCACCGCCCTGTACGGTCTTTTCTCTTTTTTCTAAAAGACTCGCGCACAGCTCGTCAATTGTCTTGTCCGCCATTACTACTAACCTCCTTGATGTTCTGGAACTTTCGGTACATTTTTAGCAAGGACTCCCGTGCTGAGTATACAGCACGGGGCCCTTGTTAACCCTATATTAACGTTCGCTCAGTTCGAGCAGAATACCTCCGGTCGCCTTTGGAAGGATGAATGCGATCCTTGCACCGCCTGCGCCGAGGCGCGGTTTTTCATCTATAAGGCGAACACCCTTTTCCTTGAGTTCCGCAAGAGCTTCCTCAAGGTTTTCTACTCGGATGGCCAAGTGGTGGATACCTTCGCCCTTGGCTTCGATAAACTTTGCTACTGGGCTTTCGGGGCTTGTGGCCTCAAGAAGTTCAATTTCAGTATCCTTTACGGGTAGAAACGCTGTCTTTACCTTCTGTTCTGTAACTTCTTCCACGCCATGGCATTTAATGCCGAGAGTGGTTTCCCAAAACTTGAGAGATTCATCTATGCTTTTTACTGCTATTCCGATGTGGTCGATAACTAGTGGTTTCATGATCTATGCCTCTTTCGCTCTTTTTTCTGTGACTGCCTTTTCAAGCCAGGCTATTGTCTCAGTCGTTGGTGTCCCGGGTCCGAATATGGCTCCGGCTCCGAAACCCAGCAACATAGGATAGTCTGTCTCGGGGATTACTCCGCCGCCGAAAACTATTATATCGCTTGCGTTCTTTTCTTTAAGAAGATCAATTATCGTCTTGAAGCAGTACTCATGAGCTCCTGAAAGAATGCTTATGCCGATTGCGTCAGCATCTTCCTGGATAGCTGTGGCTACGATCTGCTCGGGTGTCTGACGAAGTCCTGTATATATTACTTCCATGCCTGCGTCTCTGAATGCTCTGGCAACGACCTTTGCGCCACGGTCATGGCCATCAAGTCCGGGTTTCGCAACAACTACGCGAATTTTACGGTCCATCTTTATTTCCTCCTTATCAGCTCTCTATAAATCCTAAAGAACTACATTTTCCTTGTATTCGCCAAACACCCCGCGAAGAACTCCGCAAATCTCGCCCTCTGTTGCATAGTGACGAACCGCATCAAGGATAAGGGGCATGAGTTTGTCTTCGCCCTGAGCTCCCTTGAGTATTGCCTCGAGGCAGTCCTTGACCTTCACGTTGTCACGGTTTTCTTTCATTTCGCGCAGCTTCTTTATCTGATTAACTCCTACGCTTGCATCAACTTTAAGGAGTTTGCGTTCAGACATGTCTTCTTCGACCTGGAATTTATTGACACCAACGATCACACGGTCGCCGGACTCGATCGACTTCTGATACTGATAAGCGGCATCCTGGATATTCTTCTGGGGATAGCCTTTTTCGATAGCAACTATCATTCCGCCCATCTCATCTATATTGTTAATATATTCCCAGGCGCCGTCTTCTATCTGTTTGGTTAGAGCTTCGATCGCATAGCTGCCGGCAAGAGGATCTACCGTGTTAGTGACACCTGATTCGTAAGCAACGATCTGCTGCGTGCGGAGAGCAATACGTACCGACTTGTCTGACGGAAGGGCAAGGGCCTCGTCAAGACTGTTGGTGTGGAGAGACTGTGTTCCTCCACATACGGCTGCCATTGTCTGTATGCCTACGCGAACAATGTTGATCTCAGCCTGTTGAGCAGTAAGAGTACATCCTGCTGTCTGAGTGTGGAAGCGAAGCGTCTGTGCGCCCTTGTCTGTTACACCGAAACGTTCCTTCATTATCTTCGCCCAGACTTTGCGTGCAGCGCGGAACTTTGCGACTTCTTCGAGGAAATCGTTATGCGAGTTGAAGAAGAAGGAGAGGCGCTTTCCGAAAACGTTCGGATCCTGGCCTGATTTTATGGCTGCTTCGATATAAGCAATACCGTCTGCAAGAGTAAATGCGACTTCCTGTATGGCTGTCGATCCCGCTTCCCTGATATGGTAGCCTGAAATCGAGATCGTGTTCCACTTTGGTATGTTGTTGCTACAGAATTCAAAAATGTCCGTGATGAGTCTCATCGACGGTTTGGGAGGGAAGATGTATGTTCCCCTGGCTATGTATTCCTTCAGGATGTCGTTCTGGATAGTCCCTGAAAGCTCACCCATTGGGGTTCCCTGTTTCTCTGCTACAGCTATGTACATCGCAAGCAGGACAGAAGCAGGCGAGTTTATCGTCATTGATGTCGAGACCTTGTTGAGCGGGATCTTGTCAAAAAGGATCTCTGCATCAGCAAGGCTGTCGATCGCAACTCCGACCTTTCCGCATTCTCCGATTGCCATTGGATCGTCTGAGTCGTATCCTATCTGGGTGGGAAGGTCAAATGCCACTGAAAGACCTGTCGTTCCCTGGCTCAGAAGATAACGGTAACGCCTGTTGGAATCCTCAGCAGTAGCAAATCCTGCATACTGACGCATAGTCCAAAAACGACCGCGGTACAAAGTGGGCTGAACTCCCCTTGTATAAGGGTACTGTCCGGGAAAGCCAATGTCTTTTGAGTAATCAAGGCCTTCAAGA
>JAAZCN010000258.1 GCA_012513245.1 Synergistaceae bacterium
AGTCCCTGATCTAACAAGAAATACCCCGGCACAGGTATCATCGCTTCCGCTCAGACATGTCCCTTTTTCGTACCTGATGTCGGAAATGTTATCTATGATTGCATCTCTTTCGTTGCTATTTATTTTCTTCCAAAAGGGCAGACTCTTTGGAAGAAGGGACTCCAGCGATTCTGAGCGAATCAAAGACAAACACCTCCTGTTTAATATTTGACACTCTAAGCATAGCACCAATACAAATCAATTAACTAAACAGTATGTGCGAAGATGTTTTACACACATATTGCTGAATAGTCGGTCTGCTTGTCAATAATTAGAGGCCCAGTAAACGAGTGGCGTTCATTCCAAGAATCATATCTTTTTCTTCTTCAGATATGTCGAGCGATCTTATCAGCGATATCTCCTGTGAGGGCAGGTGCCATGGATAATCGCTACCAAAGAGTACCTTGTCTGCTCCATGTTTTCTTATGATCTCTTTAAAAAGTCCCCTGTCGAGCCATGGATCGGAGCAGAATGCAGTGTCAAGAAAGACATCGGTCTGCCCGGCCAGTACTCCTAAAACATCTTTTGCCATCTTAAGACCACCGAGATGCGCCGCAACTATCCTTAGTCCGGGGAAGTTTTTTGCTATCTTTATCATCGATTCGGGCGAAGCGTTAAGTTCGCAGGGATATGAGGGATCAAATCCCACGTGGAAAGTCAGTATGAGGTTGAGAGCTCTGGCTAGATCATATATTGGAAAGTACTGCTCATCATCAGGATAAACCCTCTGGAGAGCAGGATGGAACTTAATCCCCTTAAGTTCTTCGTCAGAGGTTTTCCATACATATTCAAGAGCGTAGACAGAGCTTGGAAGGACAGAGCCAAAAGATATGATTCTTTCTGAATTTACCTTTTTTGCAAAACGAAGCACATTCTCATGCTGACTCTCCTTGGTTACGACATTTAGGGCTACTGATCTGTCTACGCCACACTCATCCATCGTCGAAAGAAGGCCCTGCGCTGTCGCAGGCGCGGCATACCCCACATTTGTATTCTGTGATAAAACTTTCATGGCATGCTCTGCAAAGGTTTCTGGGAATATATGTGTATGGAAATCTATAATCATCCGATAATTGATACCGCCTTTCTGTCTATTATCAAACTATATCATACAGAAAGTCTGTAAAAAAGTAGGAGGCCCAGGGTATGCAGTACCCGGGCCTCCTTAGGAGTAAGGATATTACTATGGTAAATCTTTAAAATTCATACTGCCACGAAAGAATTATTTTTCTCTCAGGGTTGATGTAACCCTGGCTGTCCAGCACGAATTCCTTGTCAAATATGTTAGTACAGGAGAGGACTAATTTGTGAGTATCTGCTTTCCATGATATTGATGCGTTCATTAAGAATATATTGTCATCATCGTAGACCCCACCACGTATACTTCTATCACCATAATAATGAGCGTTAAGCTCAGCCGCCCAGGGACTTTTCACAAAATTGAGCCTTCCGTTCAAATCAAGCCTTGGCATGCCTGATCGTGTCCAGTTAACGGCGCCCTTAGTTTTTTCTTCAGCGTCCGTCCAGGAGATGCCCTGAGTGTAACTCCAGTTTTCCTTGAAGTTAAACTTTATTTCTCCCTCTATACCCCAAGCTCTGTACTCATCAAGGTTGACGTACTGCCCTACCCAAGTTACTGGGTCTGATTCATATTTTATTTTATCTTCCATATCCATGTAGAATATCCCGAAGCTCCATGGGTTAGAAGTTTTTGGGTCTTTCACGCCAATATCGTAAGTCCACCCTTTTTCCGGTTTGAGATTGGGATTTGGAGAGCCCATCCATTGGTCTGGAAAAAGGATCTGATAAAAACTTGGCATAGCAAAAAACTTTCCGGCTGTGAGATACCATACCTTCCCTGTAGGACTTTCCCAGTTGAGAGAAAGTCTCGGAATAAGCTCGCTTACAGTCTCTCCCTCGTCAACACCCCAATGTTCGTATCTGAGTCCAACATCGAGTCCAATTTCACCTATAGGAACCGAAACTTCAATATAAGGAGAAAAACCATCTCTATTTTTGCGCTCATACGAATCGTCTGCTGATTTATTTATGCCATCTGGGTATCCACTGTATTTAGAACTCTCCCTGCGCCATTCAAAGCCCCAGACGCCCGTCAAACCAAATATATCCTGCTTACGATTAAACATAACGCCCATCGAAGAATCTTCAAATTCCGTCTTGCTCGTCCAAAGTGGGTCCGAGTAGTAAGAATAATCCTTCTCGTTACTGTTGTAATAGATACGTCCAAAATTTACCTCGTCAGAATAGGCAAGGGCAAAACGATGATATTTATTTTTTTGTGTATTACTGTAAACAGTTTTAAGGTCAGAGTTCCAGGTGTTTTTCCAATCTGAGTCAAAATCCCCAAACGCGCCTGAAAATAACCAATTGCCTTTTTCAACCCCTAGTACAAAATCGTTTCCCTTGTAGTCAGTGGTTTTATCGTAGGCACCATCTGACCTTTTACGTATGTTTACTTCGGAGCTCTCCTTGGTTTTGGTATACCCAAAGGTAACCTTCAAATCATCGCTCATTACTGCCGTTCCTCTGACAGATCCCCGGAACCATCCTTGGCTGCCGCCTTCAAGCAGCAGTGTTCCCCCGGACTCTTCGATTCCTTTTTTTGTAATAATGTTTATAACTCCGCCCGCAGCATTCGACCCGTAAACAGCAGAGCTTGCACCCTTCACCACTTCTATTCTTTCGATAGATTCAAGAGGCACAGCCCTTAGGTCAAAGGGTGAACCCATTGAATCCGTACCGTAGCTCGAAGTCCTGAAGGGAATTCCATCCACCAGAAGCAGTACCTCCGTTGTAAGTCCCCTTACAACAACGCTTTTATCAAGCGCAGACGCGGAACTGTTCCTTAGTCCGTTTACCCCCGGCACTCTGTTAAGAACGTCCTGAGTGCTCCTTGCTCCGCTCAATTCTATTTCTTCCCTGGTTATAACATAAGCGGGGGCAGGGACTTCTGATATATCCTCGGCCAGACGGGAACCGGTCACTTCGACTCTGGCTATCTCGTGGACCTCTTCTTTTTTATCTTCGCTTACGGCTGTCGCTGCACTATCTGATACCTGCTCCGTCGCAGCAAAAACC